>JAAYVT010000595.1 GCA_012517025.1 Phyllobacteriaceae bacterium
CGAGATGACCGACCTCATCGCCGCCATGGTCTCGGATCTGCCGACGGTGAAGTCGGTGGCGGTGGACGGCGAGGACGGCGAGATCTCGGTCGCGCTCACCACCGGCAAGCGGATCGGCATCGCCGCCATTCCGGTCGCCCATGCGATGAACGAATCGATGAACAGCCGCCTGCAGGCGCTGGACGATCTCTTCAAGCGCTGCGCCTGAGGCACGGGCCGAGCGAGCCCGATTTCGCGAATGAGGAAACGCCGATCGAGGGCGCCGGACGCGGGACCGCGTCGCGGCGCCTTCTTCATGTCGGGCGCCGCCATTCCAGGATCAGCGTCGGCAGGCCGGAGCGCGGGTTGGCGCCGGTGCCGACCTTCACGAAGCCCTGCTTCTCGTAGAAGGCGACGGCGCGGGAATTGTCGGCGTTGACGTCGAGGCCGATGCGGCCGGGGGCGATCGCGCGGGCGTCGTCGAGCAGCCGTTCGGCGACGCCGCAGCCCCAGAAGTCCGGGCCGACCGCGATCTGGTCGAGCCAGCCGTTCGCCGGATCGAGGGTGACGAAGCCCATCGCCTCGCCGGTCTCGGAAAAGGCGACGCGGCGACGGACGTCGGCGGCGGCGAGCTCGGCGAGCCGGCCGACCAGCCAGGGGCGGCGGGCCTCGAAGTCGATCTCCGGCATCGTCCGCGCCCAGGAGGCGACCCACAGGTCGACCACCTCGGGCAGATGGGCGGGGGCGAGGTCGACGATCTCGCGCAAGGTTCGGCGCAGGATCGCCTGCCGGCGCAGCCACGGCTTGCGGCGCTTGCCGGCGATCCCGGGGGGGAAGCGGACAGGCGGGCGGGGGAGAGAATCGCGCATGTCCGGCTCCGGGCGGCGAGGGGCTCACCGGTCGGTCAGGCGAATCTCGATCCGGCGATTGCGAGCATAGGCCTCTTCGGTCTTGCCGTCGTCGAGCGGCTGGAACTCGCCGAAGGCGGCGGCGGTCAGGTGCTTCGGCGAGACGCCGTCCTCGACCAGACGGCGCACCACCGCGATGGCGCGGGCGGCGGAGAGCTCCCAGTTGGAGGCGAAACGGGCGCCGGGCGCGATCGGACGATCGTCGGTGTGGCCGTCGACGCGCAGCGTCCACGGCACGTCGGGCGGGATCTCGCGCTCGAGATCGCGCACCGCGCCGGCCAGCCGGTCGATCGCCGCCTTGCCCAGGTCGTCGAAAGCGTCGGAGCCGACCGGGAACAGCACTTCCGACTGAAACACGAAACGGTCGCCGACGACGCGGATGTCGGGGCGGTCGCCGAGGATCTCGCGCAACCGGCCGAAGAAGTCGGAGCGATAGCGCTGCAGTTCCTGGACGCGCTGGGCCAGCGCCACGTTGAGACGCCGTCCGAGGTCGGCGATCTTGGTCTGGCTCTCCTTGTCGCGGCTCTCGGAGGCGTCGAGCGCCTGTTCGAGGGCGGCGATCTGGCGGCGCAGGGCCGAGATCTGCTGGTTGAGAAGCTCGATCTGGGCGAGGGCTTCCGCCGAGATGCGCTTCTCGGCGTCGAGCGCGGCGGAGGCGGAGGAAGCGGCGTCGGCACCGGAGGCGGCGCCCTTTTCCAGCGCGCTCACCCGGGCGGCGAGGCGGTCGCGCTCGGCGGTGGCGTCGGCGAGGCCGGCGCGCAGGCGGGTCGCCTCGCCGTCGACCTCGGCCTTGCCGCCGCGCTCCAGCGCCAGGAGCTGGGTCAGCTGAGCGATCTGCTTCTGCAGCGAGACGAGGGCGCTGTCCTTGCCGGTGATCTCCTTCGACAGGAAGAACTGCGCCAGCATGAACACCGACAACAGGAAGACGACCACCAGCACCAGCGTCGACAGGGCGTCGACGAAGCCGGGCCAGTAGTCGATCGGGCCTTCGCGGCGGCGGCGGGAGAGGCGCATCGGTCAGCCCTCTCCGTGCTCGGGGTCCTTCGCGCCGAGGGCGTCGGCGATGCGTTCGAGCGCCGCGCGGTTGGCGGTGGCCTCGGCGGCGTGGCGATCGATCAGGGCGCGCATCTCGCCCTGTTCGCCGCGGACCTGACCGACCAGCTCGCGCAGCGAATCGGAGAGGTCGATCAACGCGGCGGCGGTGTTGCGACCGCCGCCGGTCTCGGCGGCGCGGGCGAGGCGCTCGATCGAGCGACGCAGATCCTCGCCGCCGCCGGCCGGTCCGGCGCCGAGGTCGATGTCGGTCTCGGCGGCGAGCCAGTCTTCGAGCTCGTTGTAGAAGCGGTTCTGCGCGGCGCCGGCCTGGAGGTCGAGGAAGCCGATCACCAGCGAGCCGGCGAGGCCGAACAGCGACGACGAGAAGGCGATGCCCATGCCGGCGAGCGGCTTGGCGAGGCCGGACTTCAGGTCCTCGAACACCAGACCGAGATCGCCGGCCCCGGCGTTCAGCGACTTCAGCGTGTCGCCGACCGAGGTCACGGTCTCGGAGAGGCCGGTGAAGGTGCCGAGCAGGCCGAGGAACACCAGGGTGGCGGCGATGTAGCGAGTGATCTCACGGGTCTCGTCGAGGCGCATGCCGATCGAATCGAGGATCGAGCGGGTCACCGACGGGGTCAGCCCGGTGGTGCCGCGATCGCCGATCAGCGCCGCCATCGGCCCGAGCAGACGCGGGCGGGCGAGGGTGGAGGTGTCGATGTCGCCGCGACGAAAGGCGTTGACCCAGCGCACCTCGGGAAAGAGGCGGATCACCTGTCGCATCGCCAGCAGGATGCCGAGGGCGGCGACGAACAGGATGAAGCCGTTGAGCGCCGGATTGGCGTGGAAGGCGGCGGCGGCCTGACGCTGCAGGATCACCCCGACGAAACCGGCGATCACCAGGAAGATCACCATGCGCCACGTGTTCCGGAACGCCTTCGTGCCCATGATCCAGTACCTGCCCACATCGATTCTCTACACCGTGGGCGGCTCCATCTACATCGAGTCGCTCTACTCCATTCCGGGAA
>JAAYVT010000596.1 GCA_012517025.1 Phyllobacteriaceae bacterium
CTGGTCGCGGCGGCGCCCGGTCGGCGCGGCACGATGCGTTCGGACGGGCCGGTGCCGGTGCTGGTGGCGCCGGTGACGCGGGCGGAATTCGATCTCTACGTCGAGGGCATCGGCACGGTGCAGGCCGACGCGGCGGTGACGGTGCGGGCGCAGGTCGACGGGCGGCTGCTCGAGGTGCGCTTCCGCGAGGGCCAGGAGGTCGCCGAGGGCGACGTGCTGGCGGTGATCGATCCGGGGCCGTATCGCGCCGTCTATGATCAGGCGGTGGCCAAACGCGACCAGGATCTCGCCGATCTCGCCAACGCCCGCGCCGATCTCGACCGTTACGAGCGGCTCGCCAAGACCGAGGCGGGATCGCGGCAGCAGGCGGATTCGCAGCGTGCCGCCGTCGCCAAGCTGGAGGCGCAGACGCGGATCGACGCCGGCTCGATCGACGCGGCGAAGATCAATCTCGATTGGACCACGATCCGCGCCCCGATCGCCGGACGCACCGGGCTGCGCTCCGTCGATGCCGGCAATCTGGTGCGCGCCTCCGACACCACCGGTCTGGTCGGCATCGCCCGCATCCGGCCGATCGCGGTCACCTTCACGGTGGCGCAGCAACGGCTCGCCGAGCTGCTCGCCGCCGAGAAGCGGGGACCGATCCCGGTGGAGGTGCTGGCGGACGATCGCGGACGGGTCGCCGAGCGCGGCGAGGTGACGGTGATCGACAATCAGGTCGACGCCACCACCGGCACGGTGAAGCTCAAGGCGAGCCTGCCCAATCGCGACGAGACGCTGTGGCCGGGGCAGTTCGTCGATCTGCGGCTGGTGGTCGATCGGTTGAAGGACGTGCCGGTGATCCCGAGCGCGGCGGTGCAGCGCACCGCCGAGGGGCCGTGGGTCTACGTCGTCGATGCGGAGAACAAGGTGCGGCGGCGGCCGGTGGAGCTGCGCCGTCAGGACGAGACGCGGGCGGTGGTCGCCTCCGGGCTTTCCGACGGCGAGAAGGTGGTGACCACCGGCTTCGCCCGGCTGACCGACGGCGCGGCGGTGAAGATCGACGCGGCTCCGGAAGCGGCTCCGGCCGCCGGTGCGCCTCCGACCGCGACGCCGCCGGGCGAACCCGGAGCGGCGAAGGCACCGGGCGATCGACCGCCACGTCGCGCCGGGCAGGGACAAGGTCAGGGCCAGGGCCGGCCGGCCGGGGCGAGCGGGAGCGAGGCGGCGCCGACGCGGGCGGGTGATCAACCGGCGGCTTCGTCCGGATCGCGGCCATGAGCGTCTCGGCGCCGTTCATCGCCCGACCGATCGCCACGTCGCTGCTGGCGGCGGCGCTGTTGGTGATCGGGCTGCTCGGCTTTCGGGCGTTGCCGGTGTCGTCGCTGCCGCAGGTCGACTTTCCCACCATCGCGGTCACTACCCGCATGCCGGGGGCGGATCCGACGACGACGGCGAACGTCGTCACGGCGCCGCTGGAGCGACAGTTCGGGCAGATCTCGGCGGTCGCCTCGATGACCTCGGAGAGCTCCTACGGGCTGTCGCGGATCACTCTGCAGTTCGATCTCGACCGCGACATCGACGCGGCGGCGCAGGATGTGCAGTCGGCGATCAACGCGGCGGCCGGCACGCTGCCGACCGATCTGCCCTATCCGCCGGTCTATTCGAAGGTCAATCCGGCCGACACGCCGATCCTGACGCTGGCGCTCTCCTCCGACACCGCGCCGCTCCGGCAGCTCTCCGACCTCGCCGACACGCTGATCGGGCAACGGTTGTCGCAGATCTCCGGGGTCGGGCGGGTGTCGGTCGCCGGTTCGGTGCGGCCGGCGCTGCGGGTGAAGGCGGATTTCGACCGGCTCGCCGGTTACGGGCTGACGCTCGCCGATCTCAGGACCGCGATCGCCGCCACCAATCTCGCCGGCTCGAAAGGCGCGCTCGACGGGCCGCGTCAGGCCTGGGCGATCGGCGCCAACGATCAGATCGCCGATCCGGAGAGTTTCGGCCGGGTGGTGGTGGCGCGGCGGAACGGTACTCCGGTGCTGCTCTCCGACGTCGCGACGGTCGAGGAGGGGCTGGAGGACGCCCACGTCGGCGGCTGGTATCAGGGCAAGCGCGCGGTGGTGCTCGACGTGCAGAAGCAGCCCGGCGCCAACATCGTCGAGACCGTCGACCGGCTGATGCGCGAGGTGCCGCGGCTCGCCCGATCGATGCCGGCGGGGGTGACGCTCGAGGTGGTGCACGACCGCACCACCACCATCCGCGCCTCGATCGCCGACGTCGAATTCACGTTGCTGCTCTCCTGCGCCCTGGTGGTGCTGGTGGTGCTGGTGTTCCTGCGCTCGCTGCGCGCCACGATCATCGCGGCGGTGACGCTGCCGCTCTCCATCGTCGCCACCTTCGCGGCGATGTGGGGGGCGGGCTTCAGCCTCGACAATCTGTCGCTGATGGCGCTGACCATCGGCACCGGCTTCGTCGTCGACGACGCGATCGTGATGATAGAGAACATCGTGCGGCGGCGCGACGACGGGCTCGACGCGATGGAGGCGGCGCGGCGCGGCGCCGGCGAGATCGGCTTCACCGTGATCTCGCTGACGATGTCGCTGATCGCGGTGTTCATCCCGCTCTTGTTCATGACCGGGCTGGTCGGACGGATGTTCCGCGAGTTCGCGCTCACCCTGTCGATGGCGGTGGTGGTGTCGGCGGTGGTGTCGCTGACGCTGACGCCGATGATGTGCTCGCGGCTCTTGAAGCACGGCGAGGAGCGTCACGGCGGGATCGTCGGCCGACTGCTGGCGGCGGCGGAGTGGCCGATCACCGCGATGGCGCGCGGCTACGACGCCTCGCTCGCCTGGGCGCTGCGGCACGGCGGCTTCATGCTGCTGCTGACCGCCGGTTCGCTGGTGGCGACCGGTTGGCTCTACGTCGCCAGCCCCAAGGGCTTTCTGCCGAACGAGGACACCGGTCTGATCTCGGTGGTGCTGGAGGGCGCGCCGCAGGCCTCCTTCGCCGAGACGAGCCGGCTGCAGGACGCGGTGACCCGCGCCTTTCTGCGCGACGGCGACGTCGAGGGCGTCGCCTCGGTGGTCGGCATCGGCGAGCTCAACGCCACCGGCAACACCGCCCGCCTGACCGTGACCTTGAAGCCGCGGGGCGAGCGGAGCGCGAGCGCAGCGGAGATCGCCGACCGGCTGAGAGTCGCCGGCGAGGCGGTGCCGGGAGCGGCGGTCTACGTCCAGCCGGTGCAGGACGTGAAGATCGGCACCCGGTCGAGCCGCTCTCAATATCAATACACGCTGACCGGCCCCGATCAGGCGGCGGTGTCGCGCGAGGCGGACGGGCTGGTGGCGGCGCTCGCCGGGCGGCCGGAGTTCGCCCGCGTCAGCCTGGAGACCCGCGACGACGGCGCGGCGGTGCACGTGAGCGTCGATCGCGAACGGGCGGGGCGGCTCGGCGTCTCGGTGCAGACCATCGACGACGCGCTCTCCGACGCCTTCGCGCAACGGCGGATCTCGACGATCTACGCGCAGGCCAACCAGTATCGGGTGATCCTGGAGGCCGACCTCGCGACCGGGGTCGACGCGGCGGTGCTCGAACGGCTGCGCGTCGCCTCTTCCTCCGGCACGCCGGTGCCGCTCGCCGCGGTGGCGCAGATCGATCGACGCACCGCGCCGCTCGCCGTCGCCAAGCTCGACCAGTTTCCGGCCGCGACCTTGTCCTTCGATCCGGCGCCGGGGGTGTCGCTCGACGCCTGTCTCGCCGCGATCGACGAGATCCGGGCGGGGCGGCCGGACGCCGGGGTGCAGGGCAAGCCGGACGCCGACGCGGCCGAATTCGCCCGTTCGCTCGCCTCGCAGCCGTGGCTGATCCTGGCGGCGGTGGCGACGATCTACGTGGTGCTCGGGGTGCTCTACGAGAGCTTCGCCCATCCCTTCACCATCCTGACGACGCTGCCCTCGGCCGGCGTCGGGGCGTTGATCGCGCTGCGGCTGACCGGTCAGGATCTGTCGCTGGTGGCGCTGATCGGCATCGTGTTGCTGATGGGCATCGTCAAGAAGAACGCGATCATGATGATCGACTTCGCCATCGTCGCCGAACGCGAGCGCGGCCTCGCCCCGCGCGCGGCGATCGTCGAGGCGTGTCGGTTGCGCTTCCGCCCGATCATGATGACGACGCTCGCCGCGCTGTTCGGCGCGGTGCCGCTGGCGTTCGCCCACGGCACCGGCTCGGAGCTGCGGATTCCGCTCGGCATCACCATCATCGGCGGACTGCTGGTGTCGCAGCTCCTGACCCTCTACACCACGCCGGTCGTCTATCTGGCGGTCGAGCGGATCCGCGCCCGGCTCGGCTTCGGCGCGCCGGGGCCGGACCGCGACGTCGGCGTGCCCGGGGAGGAGGCGACGGGGTGATCGATCTCTCCGCTCCCTTCGTGCGCCGACCGGTCGGCACGACGCTGCTGGCGATCGGGTTGTTCGTGGTCGGATTGGTGGCCTGGGGGCATCTGCCGGTGGCGAGCCTGCCGGCGATCGATCTGCCGACCATCCGCATCTCGGTGTCGCGACCCGGCGCCGATCCGGTCACCATGGCGGCGACGGTGGCGGCCCCGCTCGAACGCTCGATCGGCACCATCTCGGGGGTGAGCGAACTCACCTCGTCGTCGACCTTCGGGTCGTCGTCGATCGTGGTGCAGTTCGATCCGAGCCGCAAAGTCGACGGCGCGGCGCGCGACGTCCAGGCGGCGATCAACGCGGCGGCGGCGGATCTGCCGAGCGACCTCAATTCGGCGCCGGTGGTGCGCAAGATGAACCCGGCGGCGGCGCCGGTGCTGATTTTGGCGTTGACCTCCGACACCATGAACACCA
>JAAYVT010000597.1 GCA_012517025.1 Phyllobacteriaceae bacterium
CAACTCATTGAAAAAATTGATGATGGACGGCGTTGGACGACTTGGACGGCTTCATCTTTCATCAGAGGTAAGAAATGCCATGAGCAGAGCGCCCCGACACCCCTGGTCAGGGTGGGGTGGAATGGATTGCTACGGGGCGGGTTGGAATTTCAGGGGAGCGAGGAGAAGACAGGTATCGAAATACCTCGGAGATGGTCGAACCGCAACTCCGCCGACCGCTCGCCGAGAGCCATAGACGGTCGTGACTTCGATCCGTTTGGTTACCTATTGGTGACCCAGGGCCGAATGGCCCAACCCCAGGCGTCTCCGCCGAGTCATGATATTCAAATGAAATCAATGAGATGAATTGGAGCGGGCGATGGGAATCGAACCCACGACATTCAGCTTGGGAAGCTGACGTTCTACCCCTGAACTACGCCCGCTCGGGGTCCCCCCTCATACAGTCCCCCAACCCCCTCACGCAAGAGGCCTCGCGACGCTGTTCACGCCTTCGCCCGCCGCCCCGTCGGGCTCGCCCGAGCGACCGGAACGCGCGTCGCAACTCCGTGCGTCGTCTTGTTCCAACGATCGGGGGCGTGGACCAGCTCGACGATCGCCGCATAGGCGGCGAGCGAGATCGCGCACCAATAGAGCGGCATCGACAGGACGTCGACGACGCGGAAGGCGCGGCCGCTGCGCGGCGACACGTTCATCGCCAAGACGAAGGTGCCGATGACGCCGGTCGCGAAGGCGCCGAGGGCGGAAAGACCGAGGACGTCGTCCCCCAGCGTCTGGTCGCCGAGCAGGAAGGGCAGCACCCCGCAGGCCTGCAGCAACAGAATCACCACGCTCGGCAGGAAGCTCACGGCCGACAGAATCTGCCCGGTCAGCACCATGTGGAAGGCGACCGCATCCATCCAACCGAGTTCGCGATGGAACCGGCGCGGCCGGCGCATGTGGGCGAACCAGGTCTGGATCCATCCCTTCATCCAGCGGGTGCGCTGCGCCAGCCAGGCCCGCGACCGGGTCGGCGCCTCCTCGCGGGTGCGCGAGGCGACGACGCCGGCGTGCCATCCCGCCCGCGCCAGCCGCACCGCAATGTCGGCGTCCTCGGTGACGTTGTGGGGATCCCAGCCGCCGATCGCGACCAGCACGTCGCGGCGAAAGTGATTGGAGGTGCCGCCGAGCGGGAGAAACAGCCGACGCGCCGCCAGCCAGGGCAGCAACCCGTCGAAGTTCATCGCGTATTCGATCTCGAACTGCCGCACCAGCCAGGGGCGGGCGCGCTCGGTGTGGTCGATCTCCAGCGCCGCCTGCACCACCGCCAGCTCCGGTGGTCCGGCGGCGAAGACGGCGGCGGCGCGGCGGAGCTGATCGGGCTCCGGACGATCCTCGGCGTCGTAGACGGTGACGAGCTCGGCGTCGATGGTCGCCAGCGCGAAGTCGAGCGCCTTCGGCTTGGTCCGTGGCCGGGACGGCGGCACCACCACCACATCGAAGGCCGGATCGCCGCCGACCGCTTCGATCGCCGCGTGCCGGGTGTCGAGATCGTCGGCCTCGACGATCAGACGGACTTCCAGACGGTCGCGCGGATAGTCGAGGCGCGCCAGGGCGGCGACGAGATCACCCACCACCCTCGCCTCGCGGTAGACCGGGACGAGGACCGCGTAACGCGGCAGCTCCTCCTCGTCGATCGGCGCGGGCGGGCGCGGCGGCACCAGATCGGCGACGAGGAGACGGAAGAGACCGATGGTCAGGAAGCTCGCGGTCCAGAACGCCAACAAGGGCGGCACGGCGCCCGACAGTGCCAGCGCCCACAGGGCCAGCATCGCGGTCGCCGCGAGGAGCTGACGCGGGTGCGGCCGGGACGCGGCGGAGAGTTCGGGGTCGCGGTCGAGGATCGCGCCGACGGCCCGGCGGGTGAGCGGATCGCCCCACCGCTCGATCAGGGCGCGGCGGATCTCGCGCGGCGTCGCCACCGCCAAACGCCGGCGCAGGGCGGGGTGATCGACGAGAAAACGGGCGATCAGTTCGCGCCGGTCGGGAGGGGGAGCGACCACCAGGAGCGCGCCGCCGCCGATGCCGAGAAACAGAGCCTCGGCCCGAGAGAAGGCGGCGGGCGGTGGCGGCTCGCTCGCCGTGTCGGGCGGATCGGGATCGATCCGGTCGAGAAACGGCAGACCGAGGTCGTCGGCGACGCGTCGCCAACTCTCCCGCTCCGCTTCGGCGGACACCCCCGAACGGGCACTATGCTCGGCGGCGATCGGCGACACCCCGGCGCCGGGACTGCGGTCGGCTGCGATCGGAATGATGCTTTCTCCCCGCGCTTCCCTCGCCTAGAGTTCCGCCGCCGCGTCGAATCCTTCGCCGCCCCGTCGACGCCACAACCCGAGACGCGTGATGATTGCATCTCTTCGGACCGTTGTCGCACTCGGAATCGTTCTTACGGTTTCGTTCGGAGCCGGCGGCCCGCTGCGTTCCGCCGAGCCGGCGGCTCCCGAGGCGCGACCGGCGACGGCGAGCGACGCGGCGAACGCGCCGTTCCGGCCGCTGTTCTGGGATCCCGACAACCGGCCGCCGAAGCCGGCGGGAGAGACCACGACGATCCGTTTCCTGGTGACCGGCGACTTTCCGCCGTTCTCCTTCCTCGACGCGACCGGCCGGCTGATCGGCTACGACGTCGATCTGGCGCGGGTGCTGTGCGAGGAATTGAACGCCAGCTGTTCGCTGCAGATGCGCCCGTTCGCCGATCTGGTGCCGGCGCTCCTCGACAAGCGCGGCGACGCGATCCTCGCCGGTCTGGCGGTCGGGGCCGATCTGCGCGACCGTATCGACACCACCGACGCCTATCTCGGCACGCCCGGGCGGTTCGTGACGCAACGCGACGAGACTCTGGAGGCGACGCCGGAAGGGCTCGCCGGCCGCTGGATCGCGGTGGTCTCCGGCTCGGCGCACGAGCGCTTCGTGCTGAGCCGCTTCCCGGCGGCGCGGGTCGCCGCTTTTCCCGACGAGAGCTCGGCGCGCGACGCGCTGCGCGATCGCAAGGTCTCCGCCCATTTCGGCGACGCGATCGGGCTGTCCTATTGGCTCGCCGGCGAGGCGTCGCACGGCTGCTGCGTCTTTTCCGGCGGCGCTTGGCTCGAGCCGGCGGTGTTCGGCGAGGGGCTGAGGATCGACGTGGCGAAGGCCAACACCCGCCTCAAACGTCACCTCGACTGGGCGCTGCGCAAGGCGGCGACCGAGGGCCGGCTGGGCGAGCTCTATCTGCGCTGGTTCCCGCTGAGCTACTACTGAGCCGATCTCCCAACCCGAACGAAGGACCCCGATGACCGATCTCCTGTGGACGCGTCCCGACGACGCCCGCGTCACCCTGCTCCTCGCCCACGGCGCCGGCGCGCCGATGGATTCCGCCTTCATGACGCGCGTCGCCGAGGGACTGGCGGCGCGGGCGATCGCGGTCGCCCGCTTCGAGTTCGGCTACATGGCGAAGCGGCGGACGACGGGCAAGAAATATCCGCCGGCCAAGGCGGAGCGGCTGGTGCCGGAGTTCCGGGCGGCGATCGAGGCGGCGCTCGCGGCCCCCGAGCGGGTCGGCGCGCTGCTGATCGGCGGCAAGTCGATGGGCGGCCGGGTCGCGGCGATCACCGCCGACGAACCGCTCGATCCGGCGGTCGTCGGCGTCGTCTGCCTCGGCTACCCGTTCCACGGCCCCGGTCGACCGGAAGAGGTGCGGCTGGAGCCGTTGCAGAAGGGACGGTTGCCGATCCTGATCGCGCAGGGCGAGCGCGACGAATTCGGCTCGCGGGCCGAGGTGGAGAGCCTCAACGTCGGCCCCGCTCGGTTCGTGTGGATCGAGGACGGCAGCCACGACTTCGGCCCGCGCGGCGCCTCCGCCGCCACCCTCAAGAGCAACGTCGCCGCCGCCTGCGACGCGGTCGCCGCCTTCGCCCTCGGCCTCGGCGCGCCCTGAGCCCGGCGGGCTCGCGGCGCATCGGCGTTCCACCGAAACGCTCTCTTCGAGCAAGGACTTGCCCGCCGCGACCGCGCCGTGGGCGTGGCCGTGCTTGCTCCGGAGGAGCGAATTGCCGATATTTCCGGCACGGGATCGTCGTCGCGACGCGTCCCCGGCGGCCCCTCGGGGCCGCGTGGAGAGACCATCCCGGGTTCGCACGCGAGCCCGATCGAACCGAGGGCGGCGCGGACCGGTCTCGCGACGGGGAGTGCCGTGACCATCTTCGGATTCGTGGATCCGGCCTACGTCGCCTCGGGTCTCGGCGTCGGTCTGCTCGTCGGCATGACCGGGGTCGGCGGCGGCTCGCTGATGACCCCTCTTCTGGTGCTGCTGTTCGGCGTCCATCCGGTGGCGGCGGTCGGCACCGACCTGCTGTTCGCCGCCGTCACCAAGACCGTCGGCATGGCGGTGCACGGCTTCAACAAGACCGTCGACTGGACGGTGACGCGGTGGCTCGCCACCGGCAGCGTGCCGGCGACGATCGTGACGCTGTGGCTCTTGTCGCGGCTGCAGGCCTCGACCGGCGGCTCGTCGAAGCTGGTCGCCGGGGTGCTCGGGGTGATGCTGGTGGCGACGGCGATCGCGCTGCTGCTGCGCCGGCCGCTGGCGCGTCTGGTCGAACGGCGCGGCCGGTTCGCGATCGACGAGCGGATGGGCGCGACCGCGACGATCACGCTCGGGGCGCTCCTCGGCGTGGTGGTGTCGATCTCGTCGATCGGCGCCGGGGCGATCGGGATGAGCGCGCTCCTGCTCCTGCACGCCCGCCGGCCGATCGCGCGGCTGATCGGCGCCGACATCGCCCACGCGGTGCCGCTCACCCTGATCGCCGGGATCGGCCACTGGCTGATCGGCTCGGTCGACTTCGCGTTGCTCGGGGCGCTGCTGATCGGGTCGATCCCGGGGGTGATCGCCGGTTCGGCGATCGGGCCGCGGCTGCCGGAGGCGGTGCTCAGGATCGGCCTCGCCGGCGTACTGGCCGTGGTCGGGGCGAAGCTCCTCGTCGCCTGAGGTCAGTCCTCGCCGTCGGGTGCGGCGCGAAGGGTGGCCGGATCGAAGTGGTACTTGGTCGAGCAGAACTCGCAGGTCACCACGATCTCGCCGTCGACGGTCATCTCGTCGACCTGTTCGGCGGTGAACTGGCCGAGCATCGTCGCCACCCGCTCGCGCGAGCAGCGGCAACGCTCCTCCATCCGCAACGGCTCGAACACCCGCACCCCGCGCTCGTGGAAGAGGCGGAAGAGCAGACGCTCGGCGGAGACCGCCGGATCGGTCAGCTCGACGTCCTCGATCGTGCCCATCAACGCTTCGGCCTCCGCCCAGGCGTCGTCGGTCTCCGGGTCGTGCAACTCGGTGCCCTCCGGCGCGTCGCCGGGATGGAGATCGCGGGCGCGGACGCGGTCCTCGCTCTCGGGCAGGAACTGCACCATCACGCCGCCGGCGCGCCAGGCGTGCGCGGCACCGCCCTCGCCCTTGGTCAGCATCTCGGCGACGGCGAGACGGACGCGAGTCGGGATCTGCTCGGACTGGCGGAACCAGACGTGCGCCACCTCCTCGAGGCTCTCGCCTTCGAGCACCACGACGCCCTGATAGCGACGCATGTCGGGGCCCTGGTCGACGGTCATGGCGAGGTGACCGCGGCCGAGCAGCTCGGCCGGCGCGGTCCGTCCCACCGCGATCGCCGCCTCGACGCCGGCGGCGTCGAAGCTCGCATAGGCGCGGATGCCGTCGGGGGTCTGGAAGTCGATCACCAGCATCGACACCGGTCCGTCGGTGCGGGTCTGCAGGATGAAGCGACCGTCGAACTTGATCGACGAGCCGAGCAACGCCGTCAGCGCGATCGCCTCGGCCAAGAGCCGGGCGACCGGGGCGGGATAGGCGTGGCGGGCCAGGATGGCGTCGATCGACGGGCCGAGATGCACGGTGCGACCAC
>JAAYVT010000598.1 GCA_012517025.1 Phyllobacteriaceae bacterium
CACCATCGACGGCAAGGTCTATTCAATTGGCGGTGTTACGCCAGACGGGTTTCCGAGCCTGAGCGAGCGGCCGATTGACGTCTGGCTCCCGCTCGACCATGCTTCCGGCGGTGATCTAGCCCCTCGCGACTGGCGCAACAACCGGGGCCCTTTTTGGCTTGCTATCGTCGGGCGATTAAGCCCAGACACAAGCCGGACAGTTGCGGAACAGCAGGCAAGTGCGATGTTGCGGAACAGGCGCGTTGCGCTCGGCGATACCGGTCCTCCCCTCGCGGTCGCGATCACTTCGACAGTACCCGGGCGGGATGCTGATAAAACGCTCGAGAGCAAGGTGTCGCTGTGGCTTGCTGGGGTTTCCGCATTCGTGCTGCTGATCGCGTGTGCCAATGTATCGAATCTCGTATTGGCGAGGGCAATCGCGCAGCGGCGAGAGTACTTCATCCGGCTGACGCTCGGTGCGTCGCGCTGGGCTCTCATCCGACGATCTCTATCGGATACGTGCGTGATTGTGATACCTGGAATGGTCGGCGCTCTGGGGATATCCTTTTTGCTTCGAAACTCGATATGGGTCTTCTTGTCCGGCGAGATCCCTCTGTCTCGGCATTTTTGGGATGCCCGGTCGGTGGCCATTATGGCCGGTAGCGCCGCGCTAGCGTTTCTGCTGGTGTGTGGGGTCTCGGTGTCGCAGCTTCGCTCCACCACCATCGGCACAGGATTCCTTGCACAGGCGACGTACGCGAGGAATCTCAGCAGGAGTACGCGTCGCACTTTGCTGGCCGTGCAGGCGGCTCTCTGTGTGGCCCTTCTTTTCGTAGCCGGACTATTCGCGACGAGCTTGGGGCGAGTGGAGTCGCTCGATCTCGGCGTCGACCTCGATCACACGATTCACCTGACTATCAACCTTGGGCCTCGCAGCCGAGGGAACAATGAGATCCGCGGGATATACGAACGGGCACACGATGTCTTGGCGAAGCATCCGGATGTCGAGCGGGTGACGCTAGCAGAAGGATCGCCGTACATGTCCGGCCGAGGGACGGGCCCTCGGACGGCCGAGCGAAGTTTCGCGGATCTCTGGACCGCTCGCGACGAAGTGGCTTACCGAAGCGTAGTGGGCACCGGGTTCTTTTCCACAGTCGGATCACATTCGCTTCGCGGCCGTGACTTCAACGACAGTGATCGCATCGGAGCTGAACCGGTGGCGATTATCAATGCCCCCTTGGCTCGCTACTTGTGGCCATCCAAGGACGCCATCGGCGAATGCATCTGGCTGGACGATACGTCAAGCGCTGTGCGAATCGTGGGTGTATTGGGCGGGGTCTGGAAGTTCAGTGCTCTGAAGCGCGACAAGATGGCAGTCTACCTACCGCTCGGCCAGATCCCCGACGCAGCACCGCGTGCCATATTCATTCGGCCACGAGGGGATGCGCGGAGGTTTCTAGCGCAGGCTCGCTCGATAGTTCAAAGTCTCAATCCGGACCTCCCCGCGGCAAAGGCGGTTCTCGTACGCGATGTCGTTGATCCTGAATTCAGGCCATGGCGTCTGGGGGCCACCGTGTTCTCCGCGTTCGCGGTAGTCGCGCTGGTGATTACGTCGATTGGGTTGTACGGAGTAGTCACTGTAAACACGGCGCTTCGTCTGCAGGAAATAGGCATCCGGATGGCCCTCGGTGCTCGCTGGCCGCACGTTCTCAAGGCAGTGGTTGGGGAAGGCATGATGTCCGTTGCAGGAGGGCTATTCGCAGGGGCCGTACTAGTTATGCTTGCGAGTCGCAAGCTGAGTGGCGTCCTATTTGAAACCTCGCCGAGAGATCCCGCCGTCCTTATCCAAACCGCGTTCATCTTGCTCATGGTTTCAGCGGTCGCCATGATCCTGCCGACTATTCGGGCACTCCGAACGAATCC
>JAAYVT010000599.1 GCA_012517025.1 Phyllobacteriaceae bacterium
CGCCCCGGCCTCCACCGACGCCGGCGTCGCCGCCTCGCTCGAGGCGCAGCAGGTCGCCGACGCGATGGAGAAGGCCGCCAAGACCGAGATCGCCCGTGGCGGCGCGAGCTACGAGCGCGCCGAACGCGCCGCCCTCGCCGATTTCTATCGCGAGCGCGGCTGGCGTCCGTTCTTCGTCGGCGCGCAGGATCTGACCGCCGAGGGTCGCACCCTCGCCCGCGTCCTCTCCGAGAGCGATCTCGACGGCCTCGAGCCGACCGACTACGCCCTGACGCAGCGCCGCGCCGCCACCCCGGAGGCCCGCGCCGAGGCCGAGTTCGCCGTCGCCGAGACCGCGCTGCGCTGGGTCCGCCACATCGCCTCCGGCCGCTTCGACCCGTCGCGCCTGTCCGATCTGGTGACGCCGCGCCCGCCCCGCCCCGATCCGGTGGCGGTGCTGCGCGGCTTCGCCGGCAGCCACGACCTCGCCGCCACCCTGACCGCCTGGGCCCCGCCACACGAGGGCTATCGCCGCCTCAAGGCGGAATTGGCGCGGTTGCGCGCCCAGAAGGGCGAGACCCCGATGGTGCGCCTGCCCGAGGGACCGATGCTGTCGCCCGGTCAGAAGGACGAGCGCGTCGCCCTGCTGCGCGAGCGCATGGGCCTCTCCGCCGTCGCCTCCGACGCCGATCCCGACACCTACGACCCGACGTTGGCCGAGGCGGTGAAGGCGTTCCAGCGTGATCACGCCATCGTCCCCAGCGGCAAGATCGGCCGCACCACCCTGACCGCCCTCAACGAGGAAGCGCACGGGCCGGCCGACGTCGTCGCCGACGTGATCGTCAACATGGAGCGCTGGCGCTGGCTGCCGCGCGACCTCGGCGAGCTCCACGTCTTCGTCAACATCCCCGACTACCACCTCGACGTGATGAAGGACGGCCGTTCGATCCATCACGCCCGCGTCATCACCGGACGCCCGGAGAACCAGACCCCGATCTTCTCCGAGACGATGGAATACGTGGTGGTCAACCCCTACTGGAACGTCCCGCAGTCGATCGTGAAGAAGGAGATGCTGGCCAAGCTGCAGTCCGGATCGCTCGGCCGCAGCTACGAGGTCGAGGTCCAGGACCGCGAGGTCGATCCGGGCTCGGTCGACTGGTCGCAGGTCAGCCCCTCGCAGGTGTCGATCCGCCAGCGCCCCGGCGACGGCAACGCCCTCGGCAACATCAAGTTCATGTTCCCGAACCAGCACTCCGTCTACATCCACGACACCTCGTCGCGCGGCCTGTTCGCCCGCGACTACCGCGCCCTGTCGCACGGCTGCGTCCGCGTCGCCGAGCCCTTCTCCTTCGCCGATGCCTTGCTGTCGGAGGAGCCGACCGGCCTCGACGGCGCCAAGCTGAAGAAGCTGCTCGGCCGCGGCGAGCAGCAGCTCAACCTGAAGCGGCACATCCCGGTGCACATCGGTTACTTCACCGAGTTCGTCGACGACGCCGGCCAGCTGCAGAGCCGCCGCGACGTCTACGGTCACGACGCCAAGATGCGCCGCATCCTCGGCCTGTGATCCCGACATCCTCGACCTGACGACGGGAGGCGCCCCACGGCGCCTCCCGTTCGCGTTTCCGCCTCGGCGCGTCGCGCCGCCGGTCGCGTCGGCGCGCCCGTGCCGCCCGGCTGAAATGTTGCGCGAACACCACACGCCAGAATCGGTTGTGCTGCGCACATCGTCGCAGGTGCGTCAATTCCGCGCACCCCGGGGGCTGCGGTAGGTGAACGCATTCCTTCTCGGACCCGCCCAAGGTAAAAGCTTCATTAACCCTTCTCGGCCGAAGATGGAGCCTGGACGAGGAATGCCACGATGTCGACCGGTTGATCGCTTTCATCGCTGGACGTTCCGTGGAATGACCCCATCGAGTTGGTCGAGGCTCGGGTAGATGATCGAACGCCGACACGTGGCGACACTTCTCGCCGGTACGTTTCTTCTCGCCGGTTCGGCGAGTGTAGTGCAGGCGGAAACGCGGGCTCTCAGCCTCTTCAACACCCACACGCAGGAACGCGGGACCATCGTCTTCAAGCGAGACGGTTCCTACGATTCCAAGGGTCTGCAGGAGCTGAACTACATGTTGCGCGACTGGCGGCGCAACGAAGTCACCCGCATGGACCCGGTTCTGTTCGACCTCGTGTGGAACGTCTATCGCGACGTCGGCTCGCATCAGCCCATCCACATCGTCTCCGGCTATCGCTCGCCGGCCACCAACAACGCCCTGCGCAACCGCTCGCGCGGCGTCGCCAAGTTCTCCCAGCACATGTTGGGCAAGGCGATGGACTTCTATCTGCCCGACGTGCCGCTGGAGAAGCTGCGCGAGGCCGGCATGAAGATGCAGATGGGCGGCGTCGGCTTCTATCCGACCTCCGGCTCGCCCTTCGTCCACATGGACACCGGCTCGGTCCGCGCCTGGCCGCGCATGAGCCGCGAGCAGCTGGTCCGTCTGTTCCCGGACGGCAAGACCGCGCATCTGCCC
>JAAYVT010000600.1 GCA_012517025.1 Phyllobacteriaceae bacterium
CGGTCGCCTTGCCGTAGTCGGCGTAGAGGTACTCGCCCTTGA
This sequence comes from Phyllobacteriaceae bacterium, assembly GCA_012517025.1. GTDB lineage: Bacteria > Pseudomonadota > Alphaproteobacteria > Rhizobiales > Ancalomicrobiaceae > Pinisolibacter. The sequence goes on from JAAYVT010000600.1 coordinate 43, forward strand.
CCGAGATGTTCTTGGTGAAGGCGTACTCGGCGCCGGCACCCAGAGCCCAACCGCCACGGGTCGTGGTCTTCTCCACGCCGGCCGCGTTGTCCTTGAGCTTGAAGTTCGCCCAAGCGAAGCCGCCCGTGCCGTAGAGCAGGACGTTGTCGAAGGCGTAGCCGGCGCGGGCGCGGATGGTGCCCTGCCAGTTCTCTTCGGCGCGGCCGACCAGGATCGTCTTGGTCGGACGGGCATAGCCGACGTCGGCCTCGGCACCGAGCACCCACGGGCCGACCTGATAGTTGTAGCCGCCCTGAACGCCGCCGTAGACGGACGCCGGACCGACGGTCGACGAACCGCCGGTGTAGGTCATCTTGTCCTGCAGCCATTCGCCGCCCAGGCTCGCACCGGCGTAGAAGCCGGTCCAGTTGTAGGCGGTGATCGGAGCGACGACCGGAGCCACCGGCGGGGCCTTCCGATACATGTCGGCAGCGGAGGCGGCACCGGTGACGGTGATGAGCGCAACACCCGCGAGAGCAGCGCGAAGGAAGGAAGTGTTCATCGTAAGTCCTCGTCTACACACGGTCGCTGTTCCCGAGCCCCTTCGAACGGGCCGAACCGAAACGCCCCCCTCGGGGTGGACGGTCGGAAAGACAACGACGACACTCGGATGCAAGTTCCGAATGCCCCGAGGAAGCACGGCAATTGTGGCGATCATGAAGCCGAAATGGGACGGCCCTGCCGCGATCCGGAAATTCACCATGCAATTTCGATCATGGTGAACGATTGATGCATGCGCGCAACACGAGGCTCGCGGAGCCGCCTTTTCCGCCACTTCGCATTCCTCGACGGCTCGGATTAGAGTTCTCCACCCCTTCGAAACCGCACGGGTCCGCCCTCTCATGAACTTTGTTTCTCCCCCGCGCACGGCCCTCGTCACCGGTGCCGCCCGCCGCATCGGCGCCGCGATCGCGCGCGATCTCGCCGCCCACGGCTGGCGCGTCGCCCTCCACGCCCACGTCTCCCGCGCCGACGCCGAGGCGGTCGCCGCGGAGATCGCCGCCGCCGGCGGCACCGCCGCGGTGGTGACCGCCGATCTCGCCGATCTCGCCGCCCTGCCGGGTCTGATCGAGGCCGCCACCGCGGCGATCGGCCCGATCGGCCTCTTGGTCAACAACGCCTCGGAGTTCGAGCCCGACGAGATCGGCGCCCTCGATCCGGTCCGCTTCGAGCGTCATCTCCGGGTCGATCTGGTTTCCCCCTGCCTGCTCGCCGATCTGTGGGCGGCGCGCCTGCCGGCCGACACCGCCGGTCAGGTGGTCAACGTGATCGATCAGCGCGTGCTGCGCCCGACGCCGCGATTCTTTTCCTACACCCTCGCCAAATCGGCGCTGTGGACGGCCACCCGCACGATGGCCCAGGCGCTGGCCCCGCGCATCCGCGTCAACGCCGTCGGCCCCGGCCCGAGCTTCGCCAACGCCCGCCAGAGCGCCGACGACTTCGCCCGCCAGTCCGCCGCCGTGCCGCTCGGCCACGGCCCGGCGCCGGAGGAATTCGGCCGCGCCGTCCGCTTTTTCGCCGAGGCGCCGTCGGTCACCGGCCAGATGATCTGCCTCGACGGCGGCCAACATCTCGCCTGGCAGACGCCCGACGTCGTCGACGTCGGCGAGTGAGGTCGCCGTGACCGCCGCCTTCGCCCACGGCTACCCGTTCGATCCCACCTGCGGCCTCGACCTCGAAGGCCTCCTCGCCGTCGCCCCGCCGGAACCGCCGGAGGGCTTCGCCGACTTCTGGCACGCCCGCCGCGCCCGCGCCGTGGCGGTCGATCCGGCGCCGACGCTGACGAACCCGCGCCGGGTCGGCGATCTCGAGGTCTTCGACTGCGCCTATCGCTCCACCGACGGCGTCGCGATCGGCGGCTGGTTCGTCCGCCCGGCCGGGGTCGAGGCGACCCGCGGCCTCGTCGTCGGGCACGGCTACGGCGGTCGCGACGCCCCCGATCTCGACATGGTCTTCCCCGGCACGGCGGTGCTGTTCCCCTGCCTGCGCGGCCTCTCCCGCTCCGCCCGGCCGGACCTGCCGAGCGATCCGAACCGCCACGTCCTGCACGGCATCGAGGATCGCGACCGCTGGCTGATCGGCGGCTGCGTCGACGACGCTTGGCTCGCCGTCTCCGCCCTGCTGGCGCTCGCTCCGGCGACGGCGGGGCGAATCGGCTGGTCGGGAGTGAGCTTCGGCGGCGGCATCGGCGCCTTAATGCTGCCGTGGGAGGATCGAGTCGGCCGCGCCGAGCTGCGGCTGCCGACCTTCGGCCACCACGCCCTGCGCCTGAGACTGCCGATGGTCGGTTCCGGCGCGGCGATCGCGGCGTACGAAGCGGCGCACGGCGGCGTCATGGCGACGCTGCGTTGGCACGACGCCGCCACCGCCGCCCGATTCGTCCGCCAGCCGGTGCTCGCCGTCCTCGCCCTGTTCGATCCGGCGGTGCCGCCGCCCGGTCAGTTCGCGATCTTCACCGCCCTCGCCGCCGAGAAGGAACTCGTCACAATCGATGCGGGACACTTCGACTACCCTGCAGCCACCGCGCAGGAAGCGAATCGTCTCGCCCGCGCACGAACCTTCTTCGGGGACGCATGAGACGCGAGCATCATCGCTGGTGGAGCGAACGGCTGGGTCGGGACATGGATCTCCTCGTCTTCGGGCACGCCGGAGCGAAGCTCCTGGTCTTCCCCACCCGCGACGGTCGCTACTCCGAATACGAGAACATCGGCATGATCGCCCGCCTCGCGCCGAAGATCGAGGCCGGGCAGATGCAGGTGTGGTGTCTCGAGGGACTGGCCGGCGAGACCTTCTACGCCAACTGGATGGTGCCGCCGGACCGCATTCGCCGCTTCGACGCCTACGAGCGCTACGTCCTCGACGAGGTGATGCCGCTGATGCGGCGGGCGAACCCGCACGACTGCACCATCGCCCACGGCCTCAGCCTCGGCGCCCACCACGCCGCCGACATCGCCTTCCGCCACCCCCATCTCTTCCGCAAGCTCGCCGCCTTCTCCGGCCGCTACGACCTCACCCGCCCGGTCGAATGGTTCGGCGACCTGATGGGCGGTCACTACGAGGACGCGGTCTATTTCCACATGCCCAACCATTATCTGCCGGGGCTCGACTGCGACTGGCGGCTGCACCACCTGCGGCGGATGGACATCGTCCTGGTGATCGGCGCCGAGGACCCGTTTCTCGACGACAATCTTCGCCTGTCCGGCATCCTGGCGTCCAAGACCATCCCCCACCGCCTGGAAATCTGGGACGGCCGCGCCCATCGCGGCTCTGCCTGGCGCAAGATGGCGGAGATCTACGTCTGAGGCGTGCTGGCGCGCGCCCCGCGCCTGCGCCATATGAAGAGACCTCCGGCGCGGAATCGCCCGCGCCCGTCTCTCACCCGCGCCCGTCTCTCGCCCGCACCATGACCGACGATCCGACCGACGACGACCTCCCGCCCGA
>JAAYVT010000601.1 GCA_012517025.1 Phyllobacteriaceae bacterium
CAGTTCTTTCAGCCGTCGCGCCCCGTCGAAGGGGACGCTCAACGCCCCTCCCGAGACCAACCGGCCGCGCGCGTCCCAGCGGAAGAAGCGCAGATCGCCATGGGTGTCGGAGAGCGCCTGCCGGCCCGGCAGCACCGCGGCGCGCACCGCCTCCGGCTGCGGTTCGGTCGCCATCTGCCAGGACAGGATCGGGATCAACGATCGGGCGACGCGCGGCGCCAGCGTCGGGGCGAACCAGTCGGTGTAACCGTTCGAGGCGAGCAGCACCCGGTCGGCGCGGATGCGCCCCGTCGCGGTCGCCAGTTCGAAGCCCGAGCCGACCTTCGCGATCGAGCCCACCGGCGTTCCCTCGAAGATCCGCACCCCCGCCCGCTCGGCCGCGTCGGCGAGGCCGCGTACGTAGGCGAGCGGGTTCAGGTGACCGCCGGAAGCGTTGAGCATGCCGCCGTACCAGTCGGTCGAACCGACCAACGCGGCGGTCTCGGTCGCGTCGAGGAAGCGGACCGGCGCGCCGCGCCGCGCCCACGCCTCGACCCGGGCGGCGGAGAGCTTCACCCGGCCGGGCGAATGCGCCGGCTGGAACCAGCCGGTCTGCGCCGCCTCGCATTCGATCCCGTGTCTGCGGACGAGATCGAACACGAAGGCGGCGCTGTCGGAGACGAGCCGAGCGAAACGCTCGCCCGTCTCGCCGAACCGCGACGCCATCCCGTCGGGTTCGGCACCGGTCATGGTCGGGATGACCTGACCGTTGTTGCGTCCCGAGGCGCCCCAGCCGACCGCCGCGGCCTCGGCGAGGACGACCGATCGTCCCCGTTCGGCCAGCGCCAGCGCCGTCGAAAGACCGGTGATGCCGCCACCGACGATCGCCACCTCGGCGTGGATCTCCCCGTCGAGCGCCGGCGCGGGCGTCCGCGTCGGCGTCACGGAGGCCCACAGCGAGGGCGGAAAGGCGGGTGGCGTGTCGAGCATGTCGGATCTTTCGAAACGGGGAGGGACGGAGGTCAGGCGGCCACCGCGTCGATGTCGAGGCGACCGTCGTAGAAGTCGACGGCGGCGCGCGCGTGCAGCTTCGTCGAGTCGAACACCGGAAGCTCGGTGTCGCCCTCTCCGATCAGCAACCCGATCTCGGTACAACCGAAGATCACTGCGTCGGCGCCGTCCTTCTGTGCTTTTCCGATGATGTCGATGTAACTCTCGCGCGAGGTCTCCTTGACGATGCCTCGACAGAGTTCATCGAAGATCACGTCGTGAACGATGGCGCGATCCTGCTCCTCGGGGATCATGACGTCGAGAGCAAAACGTTGCTTCAGACGGTCCTTCCAGAAATTCTGTTCCATCGTATAGCGGGTGGCGAGAAGCAACGGTTTGCGCACCCCTACCGCGGCGAGTTCGCGCCCGACCACGTCGACGATGTGGATCAGCGGCACGCCGGCCGCCCGCGCCACCCCGGGGGCGACGAGATGCATGGTGTTGGTGCAGATGAGCAAGCACCCGGCGCCCGCCCCCGCCAGACCGCGCCCGGCCTCCGCCAGCCGCGCCTCGGCGCCCGTCCAATCGCCGGCCTTCTGCAGGGCGACGATCTCGTCGAAGTTGACCGAACGCATGAGGATGTCGGCGGAGACCAGACCGCCGTGGCGATCCCGCACCATCTCGTTGATTTCACGATAATAAGTTGCGGTGCTTTCCCAGCTCATGCCGCCGATGAGACCGATGATGCGAGACACGTTGCTGCTCCGTCTTGGGATCTTGTGCAGAGACGGTAGCGCAGGAGACGTGCCGGGAATGCGCGTCGTTTGCACAATGATGCGGCAATGACGCAAATCAATCGCGTGATATGTTCAGAAATAGATATATATTTGCGGATCTGATCGAACCCGCACAAATGGAGCGCGTCATGCTCGACATCCGCGACAGGAGAATCCTCGAAGAGCTGCAGGAGGACGCCACCGTCGCCGTCGCCGATCTCGCCGACACCGTCGGGCTGTCGGTCTCCGCCTGTTGGCGTCGCATCAAGGCGCTGGAGGATCACGGCCTGATCGCCCGGCGAGTGGCGTTGATCGATCGACGCCGCGCCAACGTCGGCACCACCGTCTTCGTCGGCGTGCGCACCTCGCGTCATTCGATCGAGTGGCTGGAGGCCTTCCGCAAGGCAATCGCAGACATCCCCGAGATCGTCGAGGCCTATCGCCTGACCGGTGAGATCGACTATCTGCTGCGTCTGGTGGTGCCGAGCGTCGAGATCTACGACGCGGTCTACAAGCAGCTGATCACCCGGCTCGACTTCACCGACATCACCTCCTTCATCTCG
>JAAYVT010000602.1 GCA_012517025.1 Phyllobacteriaceae bacterium
GAGATCCGCCAAGCGGCGTTGAGCGAGGCGGTGGTCTGGTCGTAGCCGTCGCGCTCGGTGTTGCCGTTGTGCTCGTCGGCTGAGGAAAAGCCGTCGGTGTGATAGCGCTGGATCGTCGCCGAGCCCTCGAAGGCGTCGGTCGCCGCCGACAGCGTGTAGGCGCCCGAGGCGGTGCCGTAGGAGCCGCCGCCGACCGTCAGCGCGTGGTGGATGCCCTTCTCGGCCGCCGCGCGGGTGGTGATGTCGATGACGCCGGCGACGGCGGTGCCGCCGTAGAGCGCCGACTGCGAGCCGCGCAGGATCTCGATGCGCTCGACGTCGCCGAGCGTCAGGTGCTCGAGCGCGGCCTGCGAGCGGGTGCCGGTCGGATCGGAGACGTCGATGCCGTCGATGCGGACGAGGACGTAGGAGGCGCCCATGCCGCGCATGTCGACGGTGAGGGTGGAACCCGGCCCGCCGGGCTGCGAGAAGCCGAGCCCGGGGAGGCGCGTCAGATAGTCCTGGACCAGCACGGCGCCGCTCTTCTCGATCTCGGAGCGGGTGACGACCGTCACCGACGAGCCGATCGCGGCCTCCTCGGTCGGGGTGCGGTTGGCGGAGACGACCACCACGCCGAGATCGCTGCCGGCGTCGTCGGCGAGCGCGACGCAAGGGGTGGCGAGAAGGGCGGCGGCGAGCGCGGCGGAGGTTCGCGCGGTGGGCGAGGTGGGACGGGCGGAGCGGCGGGACGTCGACATGAGGCTCTCTCCACGAGGCGCGCCGGTCGGGCGCGACGTTGCGTGCGGCGAGGCGCCGAGCGCATCGCCGGGGTGTCGTCATGCCGTCGGACATGGGGGTGCAGAGGCCCGGAGGTCGTCCGGTCCCGCGTCGCGACGGCTCGTTCACGTCACTCGCGCGGAAAGCCCGAGACCGAGCACCCCACGTGCTCGATTCTGGAGTGACCGAAGCGGCAGGTCTCCTGGCTCACGGGTCGTCGCCGCGTCTCGCCTTCCCGACGAAAGATTCGTCAGTGGCACTCGAGACGGGCTCGCCGTTCACAGTTGCGGGGGCAGCCACGGCTTCGATCTCTCACGAGATCCCACCGTCGTTCCCTATTGTCCGTCTTGCGACGGACCGCTTCGCGAACTCATGGGTAGTCCGAAGTCCGGGGGGCGTCAATTTCTCCCTACGACGGTGATCAACCAGACCGCCGCGGCGGCGGTCACGAAGAAGGCGAAACGCAAAAGACCGGATCGGATGTGCCAAGACATGATCGTCACCTCCGTGCGCGATGGGTGAGGGCGATGCCGAGCGGCGTCACGAACATCGGATGCGGCGGCACTCGGACCGGAAGTCCGGTCGCCTCGGCGACCACCTCGCCGATGCCGCGCATGCCCGACGTGCCGCCGACCATGTGGATTTCGCCGACGCCGGACCCGACGAGATGCCGGGCGACGATCGAGCCGACCTTCTCCATCACCGGCCGGGTCAGAGAGAGCACCCGCTCGGCCTCGCGCGGATCCTTCTTGATGGCCTCGGCTGTCTCGAAGGAGATCCCGAGCGCCCCGGCGAGCACCAGGGTGAACTGGGTGCCGCCGGTCGGCTCGTCGACGGTGCGCACGACGCGGCCGTTCTCGACGATCGCGATCCCGGTGGTGCCGCCGCCGACGTCGACGACGGCGCCGTCGTCGATGCCGAGCAGGGCGTTGGCGGCGGTCGGCTCGTCGACGAAGTCGTCGCAGTCGAGCCCGGCGGCGATCAGCACGTTGCGCGTCGCCTTGACCTCCGCCAGCGGCACGCCGGGCGGATAGGAGGTGGCGGCGGAGGAGAGCGTCACGCCGAGATCGGCCTCGACCTCGCGCTTCATCCGTTTGACCAGTTCGATCGCGCCGATGAAGTCGACGACGAGACCGTCGCGGACGATCTGGGCGAACTGCGCGCGTCCGGCGACCGGCATCCCGGTCTCGTCGACGGCGAGGAGCACGGTGTAGGCGGTTCCGAGATCGACCCCGACCCGCAGCGCCCCTTCGGCGCGACGCGGGCGCCCGCCGGTCGCGACACGGGCGGCTTCCGCGAGCAGGGAGTCGAGGGGCTCGGTCATGCCGCCAGCCCCTCCTGTCCGGCGCGCATCAGCGCCGAAGTGTCGAGGGCGATCATCCGCTCCTCGTCGGTCGGTACCACCAGCGCCGCCACCGCGGCCCCGGCGCGGCCGATCGAGCGGGCGGCCGCGCTAGGCTCTTCGTTCGCCCGCTCGTCGAGAGCGAGGCCGAGATGGGAGAGACCGCGGCAGATCTCGGCCCGCACCCGGGCGCAGTTCTCGCCGATGCCGGCGGTGAAGACGACCGCGTCGACCCCGTCCATCACCGCCGCGTAGGCGCCGACGTATTTGCGCACCATCCGGCAGAACATGGCGAAGGCGAGCCGGCAACGCGGATTGCCCGCCTCCATGCCCTCGATCACGTCGCGCATGTCGTTGCCGACCCCGGCGATGCCGACGAGGCCGCTCTGCTTGTGGATCAGCCGGTCGATCGCGTCGAGGTCCATGCCGAGCGAGCGGGCGAGATGCAGGATCAGCACCGGATCGAAGTCGCCCGACCGCGTCCCCATCATCACCCCGCTGACCGTGCCGAAGCCCAGACTGGGGTCGATCGAGCGGCCGTATTCGATCGCGTCGATGGTGCAGCCGTTGCCGAGGTGACAGACGATCAACTTCAACTCGTCGAGCGGCCGGCCGAGGAGGGTCGCCGCCTCGCCCGCCACCCAGCGGCACGAGGTGCCGTGGAAGCCGAAGCGGCGGATGCCGTTGCGGGCATAGAGCTCCCAGGGGAGGGGGTAGACGTAGGCTTCCGGCGGCATCGTCTGGTGGAAGGCGGTGTCGAACACGGCGGTGTGGGTGGCGTTCGGAAACACCGCCATCGCCTCGCGGATGCCGATGAGATTGGCCGGATTGTGCAGCGGCGCGAACGGCACCCAGGCCTCGATCTCGGCGATCACGCCCTCGTCGATCGTCACCGATTCGCAGAAGGCGTCGCCGCCGTGCACCACCCGATGACCGACGCCGTCGATGGCGGCGAGATCGAAGCCGGAGGCGGCGTGGCCGAGCATTTCGAGCAGCAGCGTCACCGCGGCGGCGTGATCGGGAATGGCGAGGTCGCGGGTCTCGGCGAAGGCGCCGGCGCGATGCTCGATCCGGCCGCGGGTCTCGCCGATGCGCGAGACCAGGCCCTTGGCCAGCACCCGCTCGGCGCAGCCGTCGAACAGTTGATACTTGAGGCTGGAGCTGCCGCAGTTGAGGGTCAGGATCATGCCGCCTCTCCCTTCAGCGAGGCGAGCACGCGCCCGACGATGAACTGGATCTGCTTTTCCTCCTCGCCGATCGCCGAGACGGGCGACTTGCCGGCGTCGAGCACGATCTTCAGTGCCTGCTCGCGGGCGGCGTTCTTGAAGAGATCGTAGGCGTGCAGGATCTCGTCGAGCGCGAAGCGATGCGAGATCAGTCCGCGCGGATCGAGCCGGCCGGCCTCGATCATCCGGAGCAGCACCGGGATCGAATTGGTGTTCACCACGCCCATCTTGAGCGAGATGTTGCGCGTCCACAGGACGTGATTGTGGATCTCGGTGCTCTTGGAGAAGATGCCGACGTTGGCCATGCGGCCGCCGGCGCCGATGATCCGCTGGGCGAGCTCGAAGGTCGGGGTGCTGCCGATCGCCTCGATCACCACGTCGGCGCCGCGCCCGCCGGTGATCTCCAGGATCTGCTTTTCCGCCGAGCCGTCGGTGTTGTCGATGGCGATGGTGGCGCCGAGCCGCAGCGCCGCTTCCAACCGATGCGCGTCGCGGTCGACCGCGACGATCTGCGACGGCCCGTAGAACTGCGCGGCGACGATGGTGGCGAGGCCGACCGGACCGGCGCCGATCACCACCACCACGTCGCCGAGGCCGACGTCGGCCTTCTGCACGCCGACCTCGAGCCCGGTCGGCAGGATGTCGGCGAGCATCAGGGCGGCTTCTTCGTCCATGCCCTTCGGGATCTTGTGCAGGCTCGAGTCGGCGCAGGGGATGCAGGCGAATTCGGCCTGGACGCCGTCGCGGGTGTTGCCGATCTGCCAGCCGCCGCGATCGCAGGAGGAGAACAGGCCTTTGCGACAGGCCGGGCAGCGGCCGCAGCTGGTCGTGCAGGGGACGATGACGTGGTCGCCGACCGCGAAATCGGAGACGGCCGGGCCGACCTCGACGATCCGCGCGGTGGCTTCGTGGCCGAGGATGCGGCCGGGCTTCACCGTCGACACGCCGCCCTTGAGGATGGCGAGATCGGTGCCGCACAGCGTCGTCTTGGAAATTTCGACGATCACGTCGGAGGCCTCGCCGAGGACGGGGCGCGGGCGCTCCTCCCACGTGATCTCGCCGGGACCATGATAGACCAGAGCCTTCACCGCACTCTCCTCCTCGTACGCACCGCCGCCGCGACCGTCCGTCGACGGCGGCACGCGGGCCGATCGGGTTCGGTCGGAGACCGCGGCGCGAAGGACGACTTTTCCCGTCGCCGGTCTCGTCGATTTCACGACGACCGAAGCTCGAATACTTCAAAGTACTTCTCTGCAGCGCATCCATCGGCGCGCGGCCGGGGATCGCCACGACCCCGAGTGGAGCGTCGTGGACGCCCTCGTCGAGATCGAAACGGACGCTAATCGGCGGGAATGGGGGCGACAATCGCCGAAGTCCCGGTGTCTTTGCACTATTCGGCGCATCCCGTCGGGGTCGGACGCAACGTCCGGCGAAAAGTATAAAAACACGACCGCAAACCGGATTGGCGGCGGGAAGCCCGCCCCATAAGACGTCTACCAACGAAAAACCGGTTGGGCGGCCATGACGAAGCACGCTTACAGTCATGAAGAAATAACCAACCGCGTCATCCAGGAATACGTTCCGGGGCGCCAGGTCACCATCGCGCACGTCATCGCCAATCCCGATCGCGATCTGTGCGAGCGGGTCGGCATCGACGGGTCGGAGGCGATCGGGATCGTGACGGTGACGCCGGGCGAAACCGCCATCATCGCCGCCGACTTCGCCCTCAAGGCGTCGGCGGTGCGGATCGGGTTCGTCGACCGCTTCTCCGGCACGCTGGTCGTGTGCGGCGATCTGGTCGGGGTGGAGGTCGCCGTGGCGGCCGCCAACCGCGGTCTCGAGACGGTGCTCGGCTTCTTCCCGGCGCAGACGACGAGGAGCTGAGACGATGGCGGCGCACGATCACTTTCGCGATCGCTGCCTTCTGGTCGGCGCCGTCGGTGCCGGCAAGACCACGTTGATGCATGCGCTGAACGACGATCCCGATCGGGCGCGCAAAACGCAGGTCGCGGAATACGTCGGTGCCTGCATCGACACCCCCGGTGAATACGCCGAGATCGTCGCCTTTCGCTCGCGGTTGGTGGCGCTCTCGAACGAGGCGCGGCTGCTCGTCGTGCTGCACGACGCGACGCGGGAACGCTCCTGCTTCCCGCCGGGCTTCGTGCGGATCTTCCCGTGCCCCGCGATCGGGCTCGTCACCAAGATCGATCTTCCCGGCGCCGACGTCGTCAGGGCCACCGCCCTGCTGCGCGAAGCCGGCGTCGAAGGCGAAATCCATCCCGTCTCCGCGACCCTCGGAACGGGCATGGCGGCGTTGAGGCAGCGCCTGTCCTCTTGCCTCGCGGGTCGCAATGGAGAGAACGACAATGGCAACTGTTCCGGGTGAAGCGCTCGGTCTGTTGGAGACCAAGGGCCTCGTCGCGATGA
>JAAYVT010000603.1 GCA_012517025.1 Phyllobacteriaceae bacterium
ATCGTCGCTCTCCTGGGCGCGATCCTACGCCGAACCGTCGGCGTCGGCGACCGCGCGGCGACTTTGACGCGCCTCGACGAGCGTGCGATGGGTGGAGGCCATGACCATGCCACGTCTCTTCGATCGCGCCCTCCTCGCCGCCCGGCGGGACCGGGCCCGCGCCCATCCCCGCCCCGGTGCCGACTTCCTCCTCGCTCGCGCCGTCGACGATCTCGAGGATCGGCTCGCCACCGTGCTGCGACGGTTCGAGACCGCCGTCGACCTCGGCCCCTTCGCCGGCGCCGCCGGGCCGGCGCTGCGGGCGAGCGGCAAGATCGACCGGATCGTCGCCGCCGGCCCCGACGCCGGCGCCGTCGACATGGTCGCCGACGAGGAGGCCCTGCCCTTCGGCCCCGAGAGCCTCGATCTGGTGGTGTCGCTGCTCGGCCTGCATCTCGTCGACGATCTGCCCGGCGCGCTGGTGCAGATCCGCCGCGCGCTGGTCGGCGACGGCCTGTTTCTCGCCGCCCTGCTCGGCGGCCAGACCTTGAACGAGCTGCGCGACAGCCTCACCGCGGCCGAGGTGGAGCTGACCGGCGGGGTGTCGCCGCGGGTGATCCCGTTCCTCGACGTGCGCGATCTCGGCGGACTGCTGCAACGCGCCGGCTTCGCCCTGCCGGTGACCGACATCGATCGCGTCACCGTGCGCTACGGCTCGATGTTCGATCTGCTCGCCGATCTGCGCGCCATGGGGGCGACCAATCCGCTGGTCGAGCGCAGCCGCAAGCCGACCTCGCGACGGCTGTTCCTGCGCGCCGCCGAGATCTACGCCGAGCGCCCCGCCGACCCCGACGGTCGCCTGCGCGCCACCTTCGAGATCGTCTGGGCCTCCGGCTGGACACCGCACGTGAGCCAGCAGCAGCCGCTGCGCCCCGGCAGCGCCACCCATCGCCTGGCCGACGCTCTGCACACGCGCGAAATCCCCCTCGCCGATCGCGGCGGGGAGGAGCCCGAGAGCTGAGACCGGCCGATCGGTCGGATCACTGGCCGTTGTAGAGGTTGGCCGAGGCGGTGTCGGCCACGCCGATCCATTTGGCGGTCAGGCCCGAGCCGGTCGAGCCGACCGAGGTCACGATCGCCAGGAAGATCAGGCCGATCAGCAGCGCATATTCGATCGAGGTGGCGCCGCGTCCGTCGCGCAAGAAGGCGGCCCACGGCGACTTGGCGCACATCGAGGTGGTGTCGTCGTGCTCTCGCATCGGTTCCGGCTTCGGTTCGTTCACCCGATCAGGTCGATCAGGTGAGGGATGATCGGTTCGTCCGCCGGTGGCATGGGAAAGTCGCGGAGACGCCGCGGCGCGACCCACTTCAGAGCCTGCCCCTCGCGTCCCCCGACGGTGCCCGACCACCGACGACAGACCCACAATGGCATCAGCAAATGAAAATTTTCATAAGCGTAACTGGCGAATGTGAGGGGCGCGAGGCAGGCCTCCTTCACTTCGATGCCGAGTTCTTCTTGCAACTCTCGGATGAGCGTGTCTTCGGGGCGCTCGCCGGGCTCGACCTTGCCGCCGGGAAATTCCCACAGGCCCGCGAGGGCCTTGCCCTCCGGGCGCTGCGCGATCAGCACCCGCCCGTCGGCGTCGAGCAGCGCCACGGCGGCGACGAGCAGGATCGGCTTCATCTGGTCAGCTCCGATAATCGCCGTTGATGGCGACGTATTCTTTGGTGAGGTCGCAGGTGTAGACGGTGTCGCGGCCGTCGCCGAGGCCGAGGTCGACCTTGATCGCGATTTCGTCGCGCTTCATGTGCGCCGAGGCCGCCGCCTCCGAATAGTCGGGATCGCGTTCGCCCTCGACCGCCACCCGGACGTCGCCGAACCAGATCGCCAGCCGGTCGCGCTCGGCCGGCTCGCCGGCCTTGCCGACCGCCATGACGACGCGGCCCCAGTTGGCGTCCTCGCCGGCGCAGGCGGTCTTGACCAGCGGCGAATTGGCGATCGACATCGCGATCCGCCGCGCCGACGCCTTGGAAACCGCGCCTTCCACCGTCACGGTGACGAACTTGCGCGCGCCCTCGCCGTCGCGGGCGACCAGCCGGGCGAGATCGAGCATCACCGCGTGGAGCGCCGCCGCGAAGGCCGGCAGGCGCGGATCGTCGGCCGCGGTGATCGGCGAAAGGCCGCGGTCCGCCGCCTTGGCCGTGGCGAAGGCGATCACCGTGTCGGAGGTCGAGGTGTCGCCGTCGATGGTCAGGGCGTTGTAGCTGTCGACCACGCCGGC
>JAAYVT010000604.1 GCA_012517025.1 Phyllobacteriaceae bacterium
GGACCCGCGACGGCCGCCTCGTCGCCTCCACCACCCAGGAAGGCCTGATGCGACGCACCGAGATCGGCACTCGCGGCACCCCCGGCTGACCTGCCCAATTCGGAATCGTCCTGCCCGGTCGCGAGTCGCGCCGTCGTTCGAATCGCTTCGAGGGGCGGGCGAACGAGTCGAGAGATCGAGCAATTGCTCACGTCGTGGGCAATTCCGATGGACGATTCGCCGTCTCTCGGCCATTTTCCGACGGTCACCGCTCGAAATTTGAGCAACACCCGGATTCTCCCTCGCCCGCCGGCACGGCGCGCGATCACGACGACCTCGAGATTCCGTTGGTTTCCAAAGGATTGATCGGGTTCTCGGGGAACTGGCACGGCTCTTGAATTCCGTGCGGCGGCGTCGGCCGGGCTCTCACCCGCCCGCACCGTTCATAGGTCAGGCTCGGTCGGCGATCGAGCGAAGGGAAACGGGATCCACCACATGAAATTCGTGATGGCCATCATCAAGCCGTTCAAGCTGGACGAGGTGCGCGACGCCCTCACCGCGATCGGCGTCCAGGGACTGACGGTGACCGAAGTCAAGGGCTACGGCCGCCAGAAGGGTCACACCGAGATCTATCGCGGCACCGAATACGCGGTGAGCTTCCTGCCCAAGATCAAGATCGAGATCGCCGTCAACACCGACCAGGTGGAGAAGGTGGTCGCGGCGATCTCGTCGGCCGCCAAGACCGGCCAGATCGGCGACGGCAAGATCTTCGTCTACGGCATCGACCAGGCCGTCCGCATCCGTACCGGTGAAACCGACACCGAAGCGCTCTGAGCCCGAGAGGAGCAATCCGTATGAACTTCGTCCGTACTCTCGATCGGGGCGTCAGCGCCGCCAAGACCGCCGCGCTCGCGGCCGGCCTGAGCGCGTTCGCCGCTCTGCCCGCCTTCGCGCAGGACGCCGCGGCGACCGCCGCCGCCGCGCCGACCCCGAACAAGGGCGACACGAGCTGGATGCTCGTCTCCACCGCGCTCGTCATCCTGATGACGATCCCCGGCCTGGCGCTCTTCTACGGCGGTCTCGTCCGCTCCAAGAACGTGCTGTCGGTGCTGATGCAGGTCTTCGCCGGCTTCTCGCTGATCGCCATCCTGTGGGTGGTCTACGGGTACTCGATGGCCTTCTCGGCCAACGGCTCCGAGGCCCTCAACCCGTTCGTCGGCGGCCTCGACAAGATGTTCCTGAAGGGCGTGCTGACCGCCGATCCGGTCGCCGGCATGAGCTTCGCGAACGCCGCCACCTTCTCCAAGGGCGTCGTCCTGCCCGAGATCGTCTACGTCATCTTCCAGCTGACCTTCGCGGCGATCACCCCGGCCCTCATCGTCGGCGCCTTCGCCGAGCGCATGAAATTCGGCGCGGTTCTGCTGTTCCTGACGATCTGGTTCACCTTCTCCTACCTGCCCGTCGCCCACATGGTGTGGTTCTGGGCCGGCCCGGACGCCTACACGCTCGCCGCTTCGAACCTCGACACGCTGAAGACCGCCATCGGCGCGGAATCGGCCCAGAAGTTCCTCGACGCGCTCAAGGCCGCCGGTGACAACAAGGACGCGATCGCCAAGGTCCTCTCGGACTTCTCCGACGCCGTCAACGCCACCAACGGCTTCCTGTTCCAGAAGGGCGCCCTCGACTTCGCCGGCGGCACCGTCGTGCACATCAACGCCGGTGTGGCCGGCCTCGTCTGCGCCATCGTGCTGGGCCCGCGCATCGGCCTCGGCAAGGACAACATGGCGCCGCACAGCCTGCCGCTCACCGTCATCGGCGCCTGCCTGCTGTGGGTCGGCTGGTTCGGCTTCAACGCCGGCTCCAACCTTGAAGCCAACGGCCTGACCGGCCTCGCCTTCCTCAACACCATCGTCGCCACCGCCGCCGCGGCTCTCGCCTGGACCTTCGTCGAGTGGCTGACCCGTGGTCACGCCTCCGTCCTCGGCGGCGTGTCGGGTGCGGTCGCCGGCCTCGTCGCCGTCACCCCGGCCTCCGGCTGGGCCGGCCCGATGGGCGCCATCGTCATCGGCATCGCCGCCGGCGTGATCTGCTTCTGGGCGGTCACCTGGCTCAAGGCGAAGTTCGGCTACGACGACAGCCTGGACGTCTTCGGCGTGCACGGCATGGGCGGCATCGTCGGCGCTCTGCTGACCGGCGTGTTCGTCAACCCGTCGCTCGGCGGCACCGGCGTCACCAACTACGCCGCCACCGACAGCTCCACCTCGATGGTGCCCTACGTCTTCTCCGACCAGATGATCGCTCAGGTCTGGGGCGTCGGCACCTCGTTCGTCCTGTCGGCGGTGGTGTCGCTGATCGCCCTCCTGATCATCAAGGCGATCTTCGGCATCCGCGTCACCGAGCAGGCCGAGCGCGAGGGTCTCGACATCTCGACCCACGGCGAGCGCGCCTACAACTGATCCGGCTCGATCGGCTCGCGCCGATCCCCGATCCGAACCGAGACCCCCGGGCGGCCACCGCCCGGGGGTCTTCCTTTTTTCCGCGGGTGCGAGATCGGCGACCTTGGTTAACAGCCGTTTAACCGTCGCCGGTTAGGCTCACACCCGAATCTTCCGTCCGGACCGACATGACCCAGACCCCGCCGCCCGCCGCCGAAACCGCCTTCGTCTCGCCGTTCCAACGGCTGGCCGATCTGCTCGCGCCGCACCACCCCGGTCGCGCGCCGATCAACCTCACCGTCGGCGAACCGCGCCACCCCGTCCCCGCCTTCGTCGGACCGGTGCTCGCCGCCGAGATCGCCGGTTTCGGCCGTTATCCCGCGATCAAGGGCACCGACGCCTTCCGCAAGACCGCCGCCGGCTGGCTCGAACGTCGCTTCGCCCTCCCCGCCGGCACCATCGACGTCGAGCGCGGCGTGCTGCCGCTCAACGGCTCCCGCGAGGGCCTGTTCTACGCCGCCCTGGAGGCTCGCCGGCGCTGGCGCGGCGGCTCCGATCGCCCGGCGATCCTGCTGCCCAATCCGTTCTATCAGGCCTATGCCGCCGGCGTGGTCGCCGCCGGCTGCGAGGCGGTGATGGTCGACGCCGGCCCGCAGACCGGCTTCCTGCCCGATCTCGCCCGCCTGCCCGAGGACCTGCTCGCCCGCACCGTGGCGCTCTACTACGCCTCGCCGGCCAACCCGCAGGGCGCGGTCGCCTCCCGCGCCGACTGGCTCGCGGCGCTCACGCTCGCCCGCCGTCACGGCTTCTGGCTGTTCGCCGACGAATGTTATTCCGAGATCTACCGCGACGGCCTGGTTCCCGACGGCGTGCTCGCCGCCGCCGCCGCGACCCCGGAAGGCCTTTCCGGCGTGGTCGCCTTCAATTCGCTGTCGAAGCGCTCCAACCTGCCCGGCCTCCGCTGTGGTTTCGCCGCCGGCGATCCCGATTTCCTGTCGCGCTGGGTCGCCTTCCGCAACATGGCGGCGCCGCAAGTGCCCTCGCCGATCCAGGCGGTGGCTGTGGCGGCCCTGTCCGACGAGGCCCACGTCGTCGACAACCGCCGCCTCTACGACGCCAAGTTCGCCAGCGCCGAGCGCATCCTCGGCCGCCGCTACGGCTACGCCACCCCGCCCGGCGGCTTCTTCCTCTGGCTCGACGTCGCCGCTCACGGCGGCGGCGAGGCGGTGGCGCTGAAGCTGTGGCGCGAGGCCGGCCTGCGCACCATCCCCGGCGGCTATCTCAGCGCGCCGGGGCTCGACGGCACCAACCCCGGCGACCCCTATCTGCGCATCGCCATGGTCGAATCCCTCGCGCTGACCGAGGAAGCCCTCGTCCGCCTCGTCGAAACACTCGGCTGACCCCGCAACCCAGGACATCGCCCATGCGTTCGGCACGCCCGGCCCCCGCCACCTACGCCCCCGGCAGCGAAATGCGCCAAGTGATCGCCCGCAACCTGCGCGGCGTCGCCGGTCTTTCGACCTTCGCGGCGGTGGCGGCGGTCGCCGCCGCGCTCGCCACTTGGTCGGCGACCGACCCGAGCCTGTCGAACGCCACCTCCGCCCCGGTGCACAACGCCCTCGGCCATCTCGGCGCGATCGTCGCCGATCTCGCCATGCAGCTGGTCGGGCTCTCCGCCGCGCTGGCGCTGCCGCCGGTGCTGGTCGTCGGCTGGCGCCTCGTCGCCGGCGAGAACGGCGGGTTCGACCGTCGCTTCGCGGTGTGGTGGCTGCTCGGCCTGCTCGCCGGCGCCGGCGCCCTCGCCACCCTGCCGACCGGCGGCGGCTGGCCGCTCCCGGTCGGGCTCGGCGGCGTCGGCGGCGACATGCTCGATCGTCTGCCGCTCGCCCTGCTCGGCGGCGGCGACCTCGCCCACGTCCTGACCGCCCTCGGCTTCGGCGCCCTGGCGCTGTGGGCCGATCTGCGGGCGCTCGGCTGGGTCGGTTCGGATCCGGTCGCCGACGGCGACGAGGACGACGAGTGGGACGACGAGCCGCGCGACCATTGGATGCCCTTCGCCATGGCCCACCACGGCTTCCTGGTGGCCCGCGCCAATCTGCTGCGGCTGTTCGGCGTCCGCTCGCATATGCTCGACAATCGCCGCTACGGCTTCTCCGTCGCCCGCCTGCTCGATCGCTTCCGTCGCCCGGCCCGTCGGGTCGAGGCCGACGACGGCTGGGACGAGCCGCCGCGCCCCTCGGTCGGGCTGCGCACCCGCCTCGACCCGCAGCGGGTCGAGCCCGGCTTCGTCCGCGCCCCCGCCGCGACCCGCCCCGCCGCCCGGCCCCGCGTCGAGGAGCCGGAGGAAGACGACGGGATGCCGATCCACGAACCGCCCTTCGCCGTCGACGACGACCGCGACGACGACGAGGACGCCTGGGCCCCGCCGCCCGCCGCCGAGCGTGCGCCCGATCCGGCCTCCGAGCGCGGCACCTACGCCGCGCCGCTGCGCGGCCCCGCCGCCCGTATGGAGAGCCGCGTCGACGACCGCCGGGTCGCCGTCACCCCCGCCGCCAAGCCGCCGAGCCCGCTCAAGGCCGGCGTCCGCGACGTCGGCATGCGCGACGACGTGGTCGAGACCGCGCACGGCTGGCAGTTCCCGCCGCTGTCGCTGCTCGCCGAGGCCAAGCGCCTCGGCCCCGACAAGGAACTCTCCGAGGAGGTGCTGGAATCGAACGCCGGCATGCTGGAGGGCGTCCTCGACGACTTCGGCATCAAGGGCGAGATCAACCACGTCCGCCCCGGTCCGGTCGTCACTCTCTACGAGCTCGAGCCGGCCCCGGGCGTGAAATCCTCGCGCGTCATCGGCCTGGCCGACGACATCGCCCGCTCGATGAGCGCCGTCTCCGCCCGCGTCGCGGTGGTGCCGGGCCGCAACGTCATCGGCATCGAGCTGCCCAACCAGCGCCGCGAGACGGTCTATCTGCGCGAGCTCCTCGCCAGCCGCGAGTTCGATCAGACCAAGGCCAAACTCGCCTTCTGTCTCGGCAAGACCATCGGCGGCGAGAGCGTCATCGCCGATCTCACCCGCATGCCGCATCTGCTCGTCGCCGGCACCACCGGTTCGGGCAAGTCGGTGGCGATCAACACCATGATCGTGTCGCTGCTCTATCGGCTGACGCCGCAGCAGTGCCGCCTGATCATGATCGACCCGAAGATGCTCGAGCTGTCGGTCTACGACAACATCCCCCATCTCCTGACCCCCGTCGTCACCGACCCCAAGAAGGCGGTGGTGGCGCTCAAATGGACGGTCCGCGAGATGGAGGAGCGGTACCGCAAGATGTCGAAGCTCGGGGTGCGCAACATCGACGGCTTCAACGCCCGCGTCGCCGAGGCCAACGCCCGCGGCGAGGTGCTGACCCGCGAGGTTCAGACCGGCTTCCACCGCATGACCGGCGAGCCGATCTTCGAGCAGGAGGAGCTGGCGCTCGAACCTCTCCCCTACATCGTGGTGGTGGTCGACGAGATGGCCGACCTGATGATGGTCGCCGGCAAAGAGATCGAAGGGGCGATCCAGCGCCTCGCCCAGATGGCCCGCGCCGCCGGCATCCACATCGTGATGGCGACCCAACGCCCCTCGGTCGACGTCGTCACCGGCACCATCAAGGCCAACTTCCCGACCCGCATCTCCTTCCAGGTCACCTCGAAGATCGACAGCCGCACCATCCTCGGCGAACAGGGCGCCGAGCAGCTGCTCGGCCAGGGCGACATGCTGTTCATGGCCGGTGGCGGCCGCATCCAGCGCGTCCACGGCCCCTTCATCTCCGACGACGAGGTCGAGAAGATCGTCGCCCACCTGAAGCGGCAGGGCACGCCGCAGTATCTCGATTCGATCACCTCCGAGGACGAGGAGGCGAGCCCCGACGGCGACGTCGGCGGCCTCGAGGAATCGGCCGATCTCTACGATCGCGCCGTCGCCCTGGTGCTGCGCGACAAGAAGGCCTCGACCTCCTACATCCAGCGCCGCCTGCAGATCGGTTACAACCGCGCCGCCTCGTTGATCGAGCGGATGGAGAAGGAAGGGCTGGTCGGCCCCGCCAATCACGCCGGCAAACGCGAGATCCTGGTCGGGGAACCGGAGTGATCGTCCCGAGTTCCGCCATGGTCGGCGACGAGGATCGCCGCCGAATCGCCGCCCCGCCGGGCGGCGAACCCCGACGAGCCCCCGCATCCCGAGGAACCGCCCGATGCCGATGAACGCCCACCCGACCCGCCGCGCCGTGCTCGGACTGACCCTCGGACTGGCGCTCGCCGGCGCGTCGACCCTCGCCCACGCCCAGGGCGGGCTGGTGAAGCCGGTCGTCCCCAGTGCCGGCGTCAAGCCCGGCGGCCTGACCCCGCAGCAGCGCGACGCGCTCGGCCAGATCAACCGTTACTTCAATTCGATCCGCACCTTGACCGGCGACTTCGTGCAGTTCGGCCCGGACGGCGACAAGGCCGAGGGCGAATTCTACATGTCGCGCCCCGGCAAGATCCGCTTCGTCTACGCCAAGCCGTCGAACCTCGACATCATCGCCGACGGCACCGACGTGGTGGTGCGCAACACCAAGCAGGCGACCCAGGACCTCTATCCGCTCGGCAAGACGCCGCTGCGCTTCCTGCTCGCCGACCACATCGACCTGACCTCGGAGGCCAACGTCACCTCGGTCAGCCTCGAGCCGGATCTGATCTCAGTGGTGCTGGAGCAGTCGACGGTGTTCGGCGACGGCCGCCTCACCATGATCTTCGATCGCAAGTCGAGCGAACTGAGGCAGTGGACGGTGACCGACGCGCAGGGCTACGATACCGCCGTGTCGATCTACAACGTCACACCCAATCAGCCGGTCGATCAGAAGATGTTCTTCATCGACCGCACGGTCATCCGCTGACGGTCGCGCCGGGACGCGTCCGCGTTCCGAGAGCTCCCATGCCCCTGACCATCGCCACCTGGAACATCAATTCGGTGCGCCTGCGCCTGCCCCTGGTCGAGCGTCTGCTCGCCGAGAAGGCGCCCGACGTCCTCTGCCTGCAGGAGACCAAGTGCCCGGACGGCTCGTTCCCCGTCGCCGCCTTCCGCAAGGCCGGCTGGGAACACGTCGCGATCAACGGCCAGAAGGGCTACCACGGCGTGGCGATCGTCTCGAAGATCCCCTTCGCAGCCGTCGACCGCCGCGAGTTCTGCGACAAGGGCGACGCTCGTCACCTCGCCGTCACCCTCGACCACTCGTCGGGCCCGATCGTCCTGCACGACTTCTACGTCCCCGCCGGCGGCGACGAGCCGGATCCGGTGGTGAACGACAAATTCGCCCACAAGCTCGCCTTCCTCGACGAACTGAAGGCGTGGCTGGGCTCGGGCGCCGCCGCCACCCCGTCGATCGTCGTCGGCGATCTCAACATCGCCCCGCTGATCGACGACGTCTGGTCGCACAAGGCGCTCCTGAAGGTGGTCTCGCACACGCCGGTCGAGACCGAGACCTTCGAGGTGATCCGCGCCGGCGGCGAATGGATCGACGTCATGCGCCGGGCGATCCCGGTGCCGGAGAAGCTCTACACGTGGTGGAGCTACCGCGCGGCCGACTGGTCGAAGGCCGACAAGGGTCGCCGGCTCGATCACGTCTGGGCCTCGCCGCATTTCGAGGGACGCCTCGGCGCCGTCGAGGTGCTGCGCGAGGCGCGCGGCTGGGAGCGCCCCTCCGACCACGTGCCGGTGCTCACCACCTTCGCGGTCTGATCGGCCGACCCACCGCCTACGCCTTTCGTCGGCTGCGGCGGTTCGGCAACAGTTGCCCATTCTCGAGGCGGCTCACGAAAACGCCCACTTGATGTGCGCGGAGAACGAGTTAGGTTCGTTTTCAGGCGTCGCGTCGAGCGATTCGACCGTGGCGACTGCCGGCGAGGATCGGCGCCGCCGATCCCCCGGACCGAGACCGGAGGGACACGTCGATGCCACGCCTCTTCACCGGCCTCGAAGTCCCCGAAAGCCTCGGTCTGTCGCTGTCGTTCCTGCGCGGTGGTCTGCCCGGCGCCAAGTGGATCGACGTGGAGAACTACCACGTCACCCTGCGCTTCATCGGCGACGTCGACGAGCGCACCGCCGACGACATCGCCGAGGAGCTCTCCCGCATTCGACGCGACCGCTTCGAGGTGCGCATCGAGGGCGTCATGGCCTTCGGTGGCAAGCAGCCCCACTCGCTGGTGGCCAAGGTCTCCCAGACCCCGCCCCTGATGGAGCTCCAGGCCGAACACGAACGGATCTGCCAACGGCTCGGCCTTCCCGCCGAGCCGCGCCGTTTCACCCCGCACGTGACCATCGCCCGCTGCAAGGGCGTGTCGCACGAGGCGGTGGCGACGTGGCTCGCCCTGCGCGGCGGCTTCTCCGGCAGCGCCTGGACGCCGGAGCGCTTCGTGCTGTTCTCGTCGAAGGCGTCGCGCGGCGGCGGCCCTTATCTGGTCGAGGGCGACTGGCCGTTGGCGGTGCCGCGGCTCGGGTCGATGGGCTATGCCCGTGGCCAGTCCCGCGTCGCCCCGATCGCCGCGCGCCTGCATCCCCGCTTCGCCACCTCGGTCGCCTGAGGCATCGGGTGGAGCATCGAGGCGGTCGCGCGCCGGCTCAGTGGCAGGAGCCGCCGTCGCAGTTCTTGGAACCGCAGCCGCCCGACGAGCAGGACGAGCCGGAATTCGGCGCTACCCGCGCCTTCAGGCCGGCCGGCAGGAAGCGCCAGAGCACGAAGATCGCCGCGCCGAGCACGGCACCGAAGACGAGGACGGATTCGTTCATCGCGTGAGAGCCTCCACGACATGGTAGGTGGCGAAGGACGCCGCATAAGCCAGAACGAACATGTAGGCGAAATGCACCGCCGGCCAAACCCAGGAATTGGTCTCGCGCCGGATCACCGCCATGGTCGAGGCGCACTGCGGCGCGAACACGTACCACACCAGGAACGACAGCGCGGTCGACAGCGGCCATTGCTGGGCGAGGATCGGCTTCAACGCCTCGCCCACCTCGTCGCCGGAAGCCGACAGGGCATAGATGGTGCCGAGCGCCCCGACCGCCACCTCGCGCGCCGCCATGCCAGGGATCAACGCCACCACGATCTGCCAGGTGAAGCCGATCGGCGCGAAGATCGGCGCCAGGAAATGGCCGAGCCGGCCGGCGAAGGACCAGTCGATCGCCGGTCCGGTCGCCCCGTCCGGCGGCGCCGGGAAGGTGGAGAGGAACCAGATCAGGATCATGATGGCGAGGATGATGGTGCCGGCGCGGCGCAGGAAGGCGCCGGCGCGGATCCACAGCCCGATCGCCACGTTCCGCGGCACCGGCCACTTGTAGTCCGGCAGTTCCATGATGAAGGGCTCGGGCTCCTCCCGCCACACGATCTTCTTCATCACGAAGGCGACGGCGAGCGCCGAGACGATGCCGGTGGCGTAGAGGCCGAACATCGTCAGCCCCTGCAGCCCGAAGCCGCCGACCGTCGCCTCCGCCGGCACGAAGGCGGCGATGATCAGCGTGTAGACCGGCAGTCGCGCCGAACAGGTCATCAACGGCGCCACCAGAATGGTGGTGATCCGATCGCGTTTGTTCTCGATCACCCGCGCCGCCAGGATGCCCGGAATGGCGCAGGCGAAGGAGGACAGCAGCGGAATGAACGCCCGCCCGTGCAACCCGGTGCCGGCCATCAGGCGGTCCATCAGGAACGCCGCCCGCGCCATGTAACCGAAGTCCTCGAGCAGGATGATGAAGAAAAACAGGATGACGATCTGCGGCAGGAACACCAGCACCGCGCCGACGCCCGCGATCACGCCGTCGACCAGCAGGCTCCGGAGCATCCCGTCCGGCAGCGCCGCCCCGATCGCCTTGCCGAGATCGTCGATGCCGGCCTGGATCAGATCCATCGCCGGCCCGGCCCAGGTGAACACCGCCTGGAACATCAGGAACAGCACCGCGAGCAGGACGATCACGCCCCACACCGGATGCAGCAGCACCGCGTCGAGCTTGCGCGTCAGCGTTTCGGAGCCGGGGTGGAAGGCGCAGTCTTTGAGGATGCGGGTGGCGGTCGCGTGGGTGGCGCGGATCTCCGCCGCGTTCGGCTCGCGCCAGCCGTGCGGGCTCGGATCGGCCTCCTCGAGCGGCAACCGGTCGATCGCCGCCATGAGCTCGGCGATGCCGCCCTTGCGGATCGCCACGATCGGCACCACCGGGATGCCGAGCTCGGCGGAGAGCTTGGCGACGTCGATGCGGCCGCCCTGCTTCTCCACCACGTCCATCATGTTGAGGGCGAGCACCATCGGCCGCCCGACCTTCATCAACTCGATGACGAGGCGCAGCACCAGCCGCAGATTGGTGGCGTCGGCGACGCAGACCACCGCGTCCGGGATCGCCTCGCCCTTCTGTCGTCCGAGCACCACGTCGCGGGTGACCATCTCGTCGGGAGAGCGCCCGCGCAGCGAATAGGTGACGGGCAGGTCGATCACCTTGACCGAGCGCCCCTGCGGCGTGACGAAGGCGCCGGTCTTGCGCTCGACGGTGACGCCGGCGTAGTTGGCGACCTTCTGGCGCGATCCGGTCAGGGCGTTGAACAACGCGGTCTTGCCGGCGTTGGGGCATCCCACCAACGCGATCTCGGGTACACGTCCGTTCATGCGTTCACTCGGCCGGAGAGACCAGGATCACGTCGGCGTCGCGGCGCCTGAGCGCCACCGTCGTGTCGTCGACCCGGACCGCGATCGGATCGCGCCGGATCGGCCCCTCGGCGAGGATCTCCACCTTGGCGCCCTCGACGATCCCCATTTCCAAGAGCCGCCGCTCGAGCTCGGTCCACGGCAGGCTGAGATCGGCGGTCGGCGCGAAGCCGGTCACCCATCCCGTCCACCCCTTGGCGGAACGGCCGAGGCGGTGGACCTCTGTGGAATTTTCGAGGGAGGCGAGTTCTACGGAAGGGATCATGAGCGACGTCCCGTGGGCTGGACGGTTCAGGAATAACGAATGTGACAAGCATTCGCAATCAGTAGATTCCGGCAGGCCGTGCGAAAGGCCCGCCCCTTCGTCGCAAGCAAGACTCGCGCCGCTTCCCGATCCCTCGAAAACCGCCCGAAAACGCCGACGGCCGTTTCCGGGTGTCGGAAACGGCCGTCGTGTCGCAGAGATGCGTGTCGGATCTCCGACGTCAGGCGCCGCCGCCGACCTTCGGCGCGCGCTTGCGCTCGATCGGATCGAGGATCGCCTTGCGCAGGCGGATCGACTTCGGGGTGACTTCCATCAGCTCGTCGTCCTGGATCCAGGCGAGCGCCCGTTCCAGCGTCATCCGGATCGGCGGGGTCAGCTTCACCGCCTCGTCCTTGCCGGCGGCGCGGATGTTGGTGAGCTGCTTGCCCTTGAGCACGTTGACCTCGAGGTCGTTGTCGCGGGTGTGCTCGCCGATGATCATGCCGCGATAGACCTTCGAGCCGGGCTCGATCATCATCGGGCCGCGATCCTCGAGCTTCCACATCGCGTAGGCGACCGACTCGCCCTGGTCGTTGGAGATCAGCACGCCGTTGCGCCGACCCTGGATCTCGCCGCGATAGGGGCCGTACTCGTGGAACAGGCGGTTCATGATCGCCGTGCCGCGGGTGTCGGTCATCAGCTCCGACTGATAGCCGATCAGGCCGCGGGTCGGGGCGTAGAACACGAGGCGCAGGCGATTGCCGCCCGACGGCCGCATCTCGATCATGTCGGCCTTGCGCTCGGCCATCTTCTGGACGACGACGCCGGAGAACTCCTCGTCGACGTCGACGAGCACTTCCTCGATCGGCTCCAGCGTCTCGCCGGTCGCCTCGTCCTTCTTCATCACCACGCGCGGCCGCGACACCGCGAGCTCGAAGCCCTCGCGCCGCATCGTCTCGATCAGCACGGCGAGCTGCAACTCGCCGCGGCCGGAGACGTAGAACGAATCCTTGTCTTCCGATTCGTCGATCTGCAGGGCGACGTTGCCCTCCGCTTCCTTCATCAGGCGGTCGCGGATGACGCGGCTCGTCACCTTGTCGCCCTCGGTGCCGGCGAGCGGCGAATCGTTGACCAGGAAGCTCATGGTGACGGTCGGCGGATCGATCGGCTGGGCGTGCATCGCCTCGGTCACCGAGAGGTCGCAGAACGTGTCGGCGACGGTGCCCTGAGTGAGACCGGCGATGGCGACGATGTCGCCCGCCTCGCCGAGCTCGATCGGCTGGCGCTCGATGCCGCGGAAGGCCAGGATCTTGGAGATGCGGCCGGTTTCCAGCACCGCGCCGTCGCGGCCGAGCACCTTGATCGACTGGTTCGGCTTGATCGACCCGGACGAGATGCGGCCGGTGATGATGCGGCCGAGGAACGGGTTGGCCTCGAGGATGGTACCGATCATCCGGAACGGTCCCGGCTCCACCGTCGGCTCCGGCACGTGCTGGAGCACCAGATCGAGCAGCGGCGCCATGCCGTCGGTCGTCGGCCCCTCCGGCGAGTGCGCCATCCAGCCGCTGCGGCCCGAACCGTAGAGGATCGGGAAGTCGAGCTGCTCCTCGCTGGCGTCGAGCGCCGCGAAGAGATCGAACACCTCGTTGACCACGTCCTGGGCGCGGGCGTCCTGGCGATCGACCTTGTTGATCGCCACGATCGGCTTGAGGCCGACCTTCAGCGCCTTGCCGACCACGAACTTGGTCTGTGGCATCGGCCCCTCGGCGGCGTCGACCAGCACGATGGCGCCATCCACCATGTTGAGAATGCGCTCGACCTCGCCGCCGAAGTCGGCGTGCCCGGGGGTGTCGACGATGTTGATGCGGGTGTCCTTCCAGACGATCGAGGTCGCCTTGGCCAGGATGGTGATGCCGCGCTCCTTCTCGAGCTCGTTGGAGTCCATCACGCGCTCGGCGACCTTCTGGTTCTCGCGATAGGTGCCGGACTGCTTGAGGAGCTCGTCGACCAGCGTGGTCTTGCCGTGGTCGACGTGCGCGATGATGGCGATGTTGCGGAGCTTCATGGGGAGAACGCCTGCCGGTGTCGGGCCGGGTCGCTCGAGGAGCGCCGCCCGCGTCTGGTGCCTGAGGACTGTCACGGATTTGCGCCGTCTCTAGCCGTTCCGCGCCCGTTTCGCAAGCGTGGGCGCCGATCGGCCATGCTTTCAGACCTTCCCTCCCATGCGTCCGTGACGCGTTCGCGACGCTCGACGAACGTAAGGGATTCTTATTATATGGAAGAAGAACCTTTTTCGCACCACCCGTTTTCGGAGTTTTCTCGTGTCGCCGACTTCTGCGGAGCCGCTCGGCATCCTCTTTTCCGACGTCGCGCGCCTCTATTGGCGCCGCTTGGAAACCGCCTTCGCCACCGCCGATCTCGACTTCACCTCGGCCGAGATGCGGGTGTTGATCACCGTCCTCGATCATCCCGGCCTGCGTCAGGCGGCGCTCGCCGAACGGCTCCACATCGAACCGATGACGCTGTGCGGCCATCTCGACCGCCTCGCCGGCAAGGGGCTGGTGGAGCGGCGGCCCGATCCCGACGATCGCCGCGCCAAGCTGGTGCACGCCACCGAGGCCGGCGCCCCGACCCTCGCCCGCCTGCGCGCCGTCACCGAGGCGGTCCGCGCCGCACCGATCGCCGGCCTCGCGCCCGAGGAGGTGCAGACCCTGCGCGAGCTCCTGGTGCGGGTGCGCGCCAACCTCGTCGCCTGCGCGGAGGCGTCGCGATGATCCCCTCGCCGCCGCCCGGCACCTCCGTCTCGCCGACCCGCGCGGCGGTGATCGGCGCGCTCCTGACCGCCCTCGGCTCGGTGTCGATGGCGCTCTACACGCC
>JAAYVT010000605.1 GCA_012517025.1 Phyllobacteriaceae bacterium
CCGATCGACTACGTCGCCGACGCCAAGGTGCCGGCGAGCCATCCCGGCCTGCGCGAGCTGCTCGAGCGTTCCTACGTGGTGATCTGGACCACCACGCCGTGGACCATCCCCGGCAACCGCGCGATCTCGTTCTCCTCGCGCATCGCCTACGGCCTCTACGAGGTCACCGAAGCGCCGGAGGGCAACTGGGCCAAGGTCGGCGAGCGCTATCTCCTCGCCGATCGGCTGGCCGAGGACGTGTTCAAGGCGGCGAAGGTGACGGGTTTCGTCCGTCTGACCGAGGTTCCGGGCGCGGCGATCGCGGGAATCGAGTGCGAGCACCCGCTGCGCTCGCGCGGCTACGACTTTGCGGTGCCGCTGCTCGACGGCGACCACGTCACCGACGACACCGGCACCGGCTTCGTCCACACCGCGCCGAGCCACGGCCGCGAGGACTTCGAGGTGTGGATGGCGCATGCCCGCGAGCTCGAGGCGCGCGGCATCTCGTCCGTCATCCCCTTCCCGGTCGACGACGCCGGCTTCTACACCAAGGACGCCCCCGGCTTCCCCGGCGCCCGTGTCATCGACGACGCCGGCGAGCAGGGCGACGCCAACAAGCGGGTTATCGACACGCTGGTCCAGTCCGCCAAGCTGGTGGCGCGCGGCCGGCTGAAGCACGATTATCCCCATTCCTGGCGCTCCAAGAAGCCGGTGATCTTCCGCAATACGCCGCAGTGGTTCATCCACATGGACCGCGACATCGACGGCCAAGGCGACACGCTGCGCGCCCGCGCCCTCAAGGCGATCGGCGAGACCACCTTCTATCCCGCCGGCGGCCGCAACCGGCTCGACGGCATGATCGCCAACCGCCCCGACTGGGTGGTGTCGCGTCAGCGCGCCTGGGGCGTGCCGATCGCGGTGTTCCGCAACGTCGAGACCGGCGAGCTGGCGCCGGGACCGCAGTTCGCCAAATCCGACGAGCTGACGAAGCGGGTCTACGACGCCTTCGCGGCGGAAGGGGCGGACGCCTGGTACGTCGAAGGGGCGAAGCAGCGCTTCCTCGGCGGGCTGGTCGACGACCTCGGCCCGTGGGAGCAGGTCACCGACATTCTCGACGTGTGGTTCGATTCGGGATCGACCCACGCCTTCTGCCTCAGGAAGCGCCCCGACCTGAAGTGGCCGGCCGACATGTATCTCGAGGGCTCGGACCAGCATCGCGGCTGGTTCCATTCCTCGCTGCTCGAGAGCTGCGGCACCAACGGCCGGGCGCCCTACGACGCGGTTCTGACCCACGGCTTCACCATGGCCGAGGACGGCCGCAAGATGTCGAAGTCGCTCGGCAATCAGGTGTTCCCGCAGGATGTGATCAAGCAGTCCGGCGCCGACATCCTGCGGCTGTGGGTGATGAGCTGCGACTACGCCGAGGATCAGCGCATCGGCAAGGAGATCCTGCAGACCAACGTCGAGAGCTATCGCAAGCTGCGCAACACCATGCGCTGGATGCTCGGCACCCTCGCCCATCACGATCCGGCCGGCGATCCGAACTTCGCCGAGCTGCCGGAGCTCGAGCGGCTGATGCTGCATCGCCTCGTCGAGATCTCCGACGCGGTGAAGGCGGGCTACGGCGCCTACGACTTCAAGAAGGTGGTCGGCGCGATCCTGAACTTCATGGTGGTCGATCTCTCCGCCTTCTATTTCGACGTCCGCAAGGACGCGCTCTACTGCGAACCGATCTCCTCGGCGAAGCGGCGGGCGGCGCTCTACGTGGTCGATCGGCTGTTCGACGCGCTGGTCAAGTGGCTGGCGCCGATGCTGCCCTTCACCATGGAAGAGGCGTGGGGCCATCGTTTCCCCGGCGCCGGGTCGATCCACCTCGAGCTCTTCGCCGAAGTGCCCGAGGCGTGGCGCGACGAGGCGTTGGCGGCGAAGTGGGCGAAGGTGCGCACGGTCCGGCGCGTCGTCACCGGCGCGCTCGAGGTCGAGCGGGCGGCGAAGCGAATCGGGTCCTCGCTCGAGGCCGGACCGATCGTCCACGTCACCGATTCCGATCTCCTCGCCGCGCTGGACGGCGTCGACCTCGCCGAGGTGGCGATCACTTCGGCGATCGAGGTGCGGTCCGATGCCGCGCCGACGGGGGCGTTCGCGCTTCCCGACGTCGCCGGCGTGGCGGTGGTGCCGGTCAAGCTCGAGGGCGCGCGTTGCGCCCGGTCGTGGCGGATCGTGCCGGACGTCGGCGCCGACCCGGAGTTCCCGGAACTGTCGGCCCGCGACGCGGCCGCCTATCGCGAGTGGCGCTCGGCCCAGGCGGCCGGCGCATGAGCGGGACCTCCGCCCGGACGCTCGGTCTCACGGTGGCGGGGCTCGCCCTCGCCGCCGATCAGGCCTCCAAGTTGTGGCTGCTCTTCGGCGAAAGGCTCGGCGAGACCGGGCCGATCGGCCTCGCTCCCTTCGCCGAATTCCGCTTGGTGTGGAACTACGGCATCTCCTACGGCCTGTTCCAGCAGGACGGCTCGTTGGGGCGGTGGCTGCTCGTCGGGCTGGCGCTCGCCGCCGCCGCGGCGATGACGCGGTGGATGTGGACGACCCGATCGGTGCTGTTGGCGGCGTCGCTCGGCCTGCTCGTCGGCGGGGCGATCGGCAACGCGATCGACCGGGCGTGGGCGGGGGCGGTGGTCGATTTCGTCCATCTCTTCCTGCCGGATCGGTCGCGGTCGTGGTACGTGTTCAATCTGGCGGATCTCTGGATCGTCGTCGGCGTCGTCGGCCTGTTGGTTGACTCGCTCACCTCCGGCCCCGAGGATGCCACAAAGACCGGTTCTTCCTGAGCCGGAGACGAAACGGGCCTCGGCCCCGAGCATGCGTGACGGTCGACGGGACTTTCCCGAGCGACCGGGGAGACGGGTTTCAGTGGCGACGACGTATCGGACGGGCCTCCGCAAGGCACCGCTTCTCCTCCTCCTCGGGACGCTCCTCGCCGGCTGCGCGAGTTCCTCCGACGGTTTCGTCGAGGAGGGGCGGAACGACGACACGCTCGAGCACAACGCGGTCAAGGCGGTGATGCAGGGGCTCGGCGCCGTCGACCCGAGCGAACGTCCGATCGAGTACAAGCCCCGCGCCCCGCTGGTGGTGCCGCCCAATTCCAATCTGCCGGCGCCGCAGGCGGCGGGATCGGCCGATCCGCGCTTCCCGCGCAATCCGGAGGACGTCGCCGACGAGCAGCGTCGCGCCGCGATGAAGGGCGAGACCGGCAAGGACGGCCGCATCATGACGCCGGACGAGCTCGCCAAATACTCGATCCCCGGGGCCGGCAAGAACACCCGCTACGATCCCGACCAGGGTCGCCGGCTGACGCCCGACGAGCTCAAGGGCCAGGGCCAGAGCAACGAAGAGGCGGTCAAGCGCGCCGCCAACCCG
>JAAYVT010000606.1 GCA_012517025.1 Phyllobacteriaceae bacterium
CGGCTTCGGCGGCCTGACCTCGCTCGGCGTCGACGTCGTCGACATCGCCTTTCCCGGCGTGATCCTCGGCCTCCTCGCGCGCCCCTGGCTGGCGTCGGCCTCACCGGCGCGGGTCGCTGCGATCGGCGGCGGTGTCGCGGCGCTGGCGGTGATCGGCACGGCAGCCTGCGTCTCCGCCGCGCTCGCCCTGTCCTCGGCCGACTACCTGCCTAGCCTTCGCATCATCGCCATCACCTACGTCCCGTTGGCGCTCGCCGAAGCGGTGATCACCGGATTCGCCGTCTCCTTCCTGATGAAGGTCAAGCCCGAAGTGCTCGGGCTCGCCCACAGACCCGGAGCCGCATCATGACGCGCGCCTTCGCCGCCCTTCGCCGGTCTCTCTTCCGCCTTTTCGTCGCGATCGCCGCCGTCGTCGCCTTCGCCGGCGTCGCCGAGGCGCATCGACTGAAGATGTTCGTCACCGTCGAGGACGGCGAGATCTCCGGCTATGCCTTCTTCATCGGCGGCGGCCGGCCCGAAGGCGTCGACTTCGTCGTGAAGAACACGGCCGGCAGCGAAGTCTTCCGCGGCAAGACCGACGATCAGGGCAACTTCCGTTGGCGCCCGACGGCGGCGGCCGACTACACTGTCACCGTCGATTCCGGCGACGGTCACTGGGTCGAAGGCGCCGTCTCCGCCGACCGGCTGGGCGCCGTGGCGCCTGCACCGGCGGCTGCGACGTCGACCGAGATATCACCTCCGGCAACCCCGGCTCCGGCATCGAACACCGTCTCGACGGCTCCCACGCCCACCATCGTCTGCCCCGCGCCCCTCGACCCCGCCGCTCTCGCCAAGATCGTCGAGGCCCAGGTCGACAAGTCGGTCGCGCGCCAGTTGCGGCCGATGATCGAAGCCTACGATCAGGCGGAAGGCCGCGTCCGGCTCAACGACGTGATGGGCGGCATCGGCATGATCGTCGGCCTCGCCGGTGCGGGCCTCTGGGCGACCTCGCGGCGCCGTCGTCCGGACGATGGTGCATGAGCGACGCCGCCTTCTGCGGCTGCGACGCCGAAGCCCGCCCGTTTCTCGACCGGCTCGACGCCCGCGTCCGCATCGTCGCGACACTCGCGACCGTCGTCGCCCTGCTGACGATCCGCTCGCCGCTCGTCCTCGCCGGTCTTCTGCCGATCACGGTCGCCGTCGCCGTCGCCCTCGGCATCACGATGCGCGATCTGCGCGACCGCCTCGTCCATGTCGAGGGCTTCCTCGTCGTCCTGGTGATCCTGCTGCCGCTGACCGTACCGGGGCCGACGTGGCTCTCACTCGGCCCGATCGCCCTGTCGCAGCCCGGGATCGACCGGGCGATCCTGATCCTGCTCCGGGTCAATCTGGCGGCGCTCGTGATCCTGACCCTCCTCGCCGGGCTCGAACCAGTGCGGCTCGGCCATGCGCTGGCGCGGCTCGGCATGCCGGAGAAGCTCGTCCACGTGCTCCTCTTCACCGCCCGCTGGGTCGGGCTGGTGCGCGACGAGGCCCGCCGTCTCCACGACGCGATGCGCGCCCGTGCCTTCCGCGCCGCCACCTCCGGTCACGGCTTCCGCACCCTCGCCCATTTCGTCGGCCAACTGCTGGTGCGTGCCTTCGAACGCGCCGAGCGGGTCGACGAGGCGATGCGCTGCCGTGCCTTCGCCGGGCGCTTCGTCCTGGTGGCGGAGGAACGCGCGAACATCCATGATGCGGTCTTCGCCGCCGGACTGACGCTCGGCCTCCTCGTCGTGATCGCGCTGGATCGACTGATGTGACGACCCTCATCGAGCTTTCCGACGTCACCGTCGAACGCGCCGGCCGCATCGTCCTCGATCGCGTCTCCCTGCGTCTCGACGCGGGCGAGCGTCTGGC
>JAAYVT010000607.1 GCA_012517025.1 Phyllobacteriaceae bacterium
CGTCAACAGCAACGTACGGATGTGCGCGCCGTCGACGTCGGCATCGGTCATGATGATGATCTTGTGATAACGGATCTTGTCGACGTTGAATTCGTCGGTGCCGATGCCGGTGCCGAGCGCGGTGATCAGCGTGCCGATCATCTCCGACGACAGCATCTTGTCGAAGCGCGCGCGCTCGACGTTGAGGATCTTGCCGCGCAGCGGCAACACCGCCTGATTCTCGCGATTGCGGCCCTGTTTGGCGGAGCCGCCGGCCGAGTCGCCCTCGACGATGAACAGTTCCGACTTGGCCGGATCCTTCTCCGAGCAGTCGGCGAGCTTGCCGGGCAGCGAGGCGACGTCGAGCACGCCCTTGCGGCGGGTGAGCTCACGGGCGCGGCGCGCCGCGTCGCGGGCCGCCGCCGCCTCGATCACCTTGCCGACGACGGTGCGGGCCTCGCTCGGATGTTCCTCGAACCAGGTGGAGAGCGCCTCGTTCAACAGGTTCTCGACCACTGGGCGGACCTCGGAGGAGACCAGCTTGTCCTTGGTCTGCGACGAGAACTTCGGATCCGGCACCTTGACGGAGAGGACGCAGGTCAGGCCTTCGCGGCAATCCTCGCCGGAGAGCTGCACCTTTTCCTTCTTCATCAGGCCGGAGCCGTCGGCGTAGCCGGTGACCTGACGGGTCAGCGAGGCGCGGAAGCCGGCGAGATGGGTGCCGCCGTCGCGCTGCGGGATGTTGTTGGTGAAGCAGAGCGTCTGCTCGTGGTAGCTGTCATTCCACCACATCGCGCATTCGACGGTGATGCCGTCCTTCTCGCCCTTCATGTAGAGCGGCGCGGGGACGACCGGCTTCTTGGCGCGATCGAGATACTTCACGAATTCGACCAGACCGCCCTCGTAGTGCAGCTTCTGCACCACGGTTTCGGGGCCGCGCCGATCCTCCAGCGTGATGTTGACGCCGGAGTTGAGGAAGGCGAGCTCGCGCAGGCGATGCTCCAGGGTGGCGAAGTCGAAATCGGTCTTGGTGAAAGTCTCGGTCGACGGCAGGAAGGTCACCTCGGTGCCGCGCCTACCCGGCGCCGGGCCGACCATCTTCAGGTCCTCGTCCGGCACGCCGTGACGGAAGACCATGAAGTATTCCTTGTCGTCGCGCCAGATCCGGAGCTCGAGCAGGACCGACAGGGCGTTGACCACCGAGACGCCGACGCCGTGCAGACCGCCGGAGACCTTGTAGGAGTTCTGGTCGAACTTCCCGCCGGCGTGCAGCTGCGTCATGATGACGTTGGCCGCCGAGACGCCTTCTTCCGGATGGATGTCGGTCGGGATGCCGCGGCCGTCGTCGCGCACCGTCACCGAACCGTCGGCGTTGAGGCGCACGTAGACTTCGGTCGCCCAGCCGGCCAGCGCCTCGTCGATGGCGTTGTCGACCACCTCGTAGACCATGTGGTGCAGGCCCGAGCCGTCGTCGGTGTCGCCGATGTACATGCCCGGCCGCTTGCGGACCGCGTCCAGGCCTTTCAGCACCTTGATGCTGTCGGCGCCGTAGTCGTCCGCGCCGGTCTTCGACCGGCCGTCCTCGGGAATGTCGCTCATGGGAAGGGCCACTTTCGTCGTGTCGTCGTCCCGCCTTCATACAGGCTGGCGAGGGCGGGTTCAAACGCCCCCGGAATCGCGGGAGAACCGGTTCTCTTTCAATGACTTGCAATGTGGGCAAATCTGCGTCGGGGCGCTGCCCCGGCGGTGATTCGCCGATGATTTCCGCACCGCGGCGCTCAGAGGGTCGCGACCGCGACGGCGGCGCCCGCCATCATCGCTCCGGCGGTGCGGTCGAGCAGGCGGCGGGCGGAGGCGTCGCGGAAGAACGCGCGGGCGCGCGAGGCGGCGCCGGCGTAGACCGCGCCGACCAGCAACAGGTCGACGAAGACGATCGCCACCAACTCGCCGTATCCGAGCGCGGTCAGGCCGGAGAGATCGACCACGGTCGGCAGCAGCGCCATGTAGAAGACGATGGTCTTGGGGTTGCCGAGGGTGAGGGTCAGGCCGCCGAGGAAGACGCGGGTCGACGAACGCACCGGGCGGGTGGCGGCGTCGACGGTGTCGGTGTGGGCCGGCGCGCTCCACAGGTGCCAGGCGAGCCACAACAGATAGGCGGCGCCGGCGAACTTCACCACGGTGAAGAGGGTGGCGAAGGTGGCGGCGAGGGCGGCGAGGCCGAGGGTGGCGCAGGTCAGGAAGACGACGTCGCCGGCGATCATGCCGAGCACCAGCGGCAGCGTGCCCCAGAAGCCGACGGCGAGGGCGCGCGCCACCACGGCGGTCATGCCCGGTCCGGGCACGAAGGCGGCGATGGTGAGGGCGAGGGTGAAGGCGAGAAGAGTGGTCGGTTCCATCGGATGCTCCCGGCGCGGCGGCGCATCCTGCGCTCGTCGACCGGCGGGGGCAAGCGCCCGGCCGGGAGATTCCGGCCGACAGGGCCGGTCAGGAGGCCTTCGGCATCAATTCGCGCAGGCGATCGCGGAAGGCGGCGTCGTCCCAGGCGCCCTGACCGGTGATGCGGCCGATCTCGCGGGCGTCGGCGTCCATCACCACGGTGGTCGGCAGGCCGACGATGCCGAGGGCGCGGGCGGCGTCGCGGTTCGGGTCGTGGAAGAGGGCGA
The DNA here is from genome assembly GCA_012517025.1 of Phyllobacteriaceae bacterium. Taxonomy (GTDB): domain Bacteria; phylum Pseudomonadota; class Alphaproteobacteria; order Rhizobiales; family Ancalomicrobiaceae; genus Pinisolibacter. The sequence continues at coordinate 2,643 of JAAYVT010000607.1, forward strand.
GATCGCGGATGGCGAGCTTCTCGACGGTGCGGTCGATGGCGTCCCAGCCGAGGCGATCGAGGGAGACGGCGGCGACCTTCACCCCTTCCCGGCCCATGTCGCGCTGGAAGGCGTCGAGGGCGGGGAACTCGACCCGGCAGGAGCCGCACCAACTCGCCCAGAAATGGACGAGGGTGAGGCGGGCGGCGAGGTCGCGCGGGCCGATCGGGCGGCCGTCGCGATCGCGCACCGAGAAGTCGATTGGCGTCGGCGTCTCGCCGACGAGATCGCCGGCACGGGCGAGGCTCGGCAGCAGCGTCAGCGGGGCGGCGAGGAGAAGGCGGCGGGTGATCATCCGGCGAAGCCTCCGAGGAAGACGGCGGCGATCGCCAGCGCCAGCAGGAGCTGGAAGCCGGCGGTGGCGGCGAGGCGGCCGTTGAGCTCGCGGCCGATCGGCAGACGGGCGAGGGCACGGGCGGCGAGGACGGCGGGGACGGCGACGAGGCCGACGATCGCGGCGCCGACCGGCGCGGCGGTGGCGAGGGCGGCTAGGGCGACGCCGCCGACGAGTTCGAGCGCGTAGAGGGCGACGGCGCCGCGCGCTCCGACCAGAATCGCCAGGGTGCGGCGGCCGTTGCGGGCATCCTCGACGCGGTCGCGGTGGTTGTTGACGGTCAGCACCGCGGCGGCGGGCAGGCCGACGGCGACGCCGAGCAGGACGGCGGTCGGGGTGACGGCGGCGGCGGCCAGCCATTCGATGCCGACCACGGCGGCGACGCCGAAATAGGCGACGACGAAGATCTCGCCGAAGGGAGTGCCGGAGATCGGGCGGGGGCCGTTGGAATAGGCCCAGGCGGCGACCACCGAGGCGAGGCCGATCAACAGGATCGGCAGGCCGCCCCAGGCGACGGCGACGAGGCCGCTGACGGTGGCGATCAGGGTGGCGGCGATCGCGCCGCGTCGCACTTCGTCGGCGCTCATCAGGCCGGCGCCGGTGACGCGCTGCGGACCGAGCCGGCGCGGGCCGTCGAGGCCCTTCTCGCCGTCGCTGGCGTCATTGGCGAGGTTGGTGGCGATCTGGATGGCGAGCGCCGAGATCGTCGCGGCGACGACCGGGGTCCAGGCGGGACGGCCGAAGGTGGCGACCGCGTGGGCGAGGCCGACCAAGATCGGCGCCACCGACAGCGTCAACGTGCGCGGCCGGGCGGCGCGGATCCACAGGCCGAGACGGCCGCTTTCGGGGAGCGAGAGGTCGGACACGGCGGGCTCCTTCACGGCAGGTCTCCGCGCCGGAACACCAG
>JAAYVT010000608.1 GCA_012517025.1 Phyllobacteriaceae bacterium
CGTGGAAGCACAGGCCGACGCGGAAGCCGGCCCGGTCGGCCCGCTGCAACAGCTCGACCGCTTCGCCCGGCGCCGCGCCGAACTTCTTGGAGAGCTCGTAGGCGGCATGGCCCTTGGTGGCGAGCCGCACGAAGAGCGAGATCTCGGCCGGGTCGAGATCGAGCGCCTGTACCGTCAGCCGGATCTTCTCGAACTCGTCCGGATGGTCGAGCGCCAGTGTGCGGATGCCGTAGCCCTCGAGCGCCCGGCGGATGTCCGAGATCGCCTTGACCGGGTGCATGTAGAGCTGCTCGGCGTCGGGGGCGACCGCCTTCACCGCCTCGAACTCGTGCCGCGAGGCGACGTCGAAGGCGCGGACCCCGGCCTTCGCCACCGTCTCCAGCACGAAGGGTTCGGGGTTGGTCTTGACCGCGTAGGCGGTCTTGCCGGGGAAGGCGGAGAGGAAGGTCGCGACGTCGCGGGAAAGCACCGCCGGGCGAAAGCAGTAGACCGGCTCGTCCGGCCTCAGCGCCAACGCCGCCGCCCGCCCCGTCTCGAACGTCCGCATCGTCATGCCGTCGCCTCCGCGCGCCGTCTCACCGTCGTGGGCGTCATGCTGACGCCGTCGCGTGTCGCGTCGAAGACGCCGTGCTCACTTGTCGAGAACCGTCTCGTCGGGCTCGCCGACGCCGTCCACGGCGTCTTCCTCGCCGATCGACCCGGTCGTGCCGACCTTGTCCTCGGGGAAGATGGTGTCGTCCTTGAAGAAGGAGAACAGGCGCCCGCCCGCCGGCACCGGCTCGTCGCCGCCGCGGCAGACGTGCCGTCCCTTGGAGTGGCGGGCGAGATCGAGGTGGAGGTGGTCCTGATGCGCCGCGCCCGAGGCCGGGCCGAGCACCGTGGTGAAGTCGTCACAGGCCTCGCCGCCGACGGTGCGCAGGAAGTTCGCCTCCGAGGCGTCGGCCGAGCGCCAGCCGTTCTTGACCCGGACGGTGCGGCCGTCGGCGAGCTTGAAGCCGGAGACGTCGATGGCGTTCATGTAGGCGTGTTCGGACATGTAGCGGCTGCCGGCGATGTTGCGGCAGTTGTAGGCGCCCATGTGCTCGACCGCCACCACCGGCTCGCCGAAGAAGGCCTGCGCGGCGGGCTGAACCACCCGCTCGAGCCACGTGTCGGTCGCCGCCACCAACGGGCAGTTCATCGCCGCCGTCTCGTTGAGCGGCAGACGCTGGTCGCGCCCGAGCGCGGTCACCTTGAACGGGCGATCGGCGCCGCAGGCCCCCGGCCCGTCGACCTCTCCGATCGGACGCACGTCGGCCGACGGCTTGACCGCGCCGGACGACAGACAGGCCTGTTCGGCCTGGCCTCGCCACGCCGCGCGCTTCGGTCCACCCCAGCCGAACAGGGAGCAGCCCGCGAGCGCGGTCGAGACGGAGAAGACGAACGCAGGGTACAGGATACGCTTCATACGCAGAGAATGCGCGCCGATCCGGAAAGGTTTCGTTAATGTCGTGGCGATTCGCCGCTCGTTTCGGACGTTCTGCCGCCGTGTCCTCCTCGGCCCCCCGCCTCGCCGTCACCGCCTTCCTCGCCGCTCTCCTCGCTGCGGCGTCCGCACGCGCCGAGACCCCGGCGCCGGTCGCTCCGGCCGCCCCGCCTCCCGCCGCGACGACGGCCGCGCCGCGCCCGTGGTCGCCGGCGGAGAAGCTGATCCACAAGGGCTCGCCCGCCGCCCACGTGCCGGTGCCGGACGTCTCCGCCCTGCCGCCGGCGACGCCGCTGCCGGCCGCGCTCACCGGTTCGGTGCGGCGGGTCGAGCTGCCGCCGGGCGAGAAGTTCGTCGCCCTCACCTTCGATCTCTGCGAGACCGGCAACGAGGTCGCCGGCTACGACGGCGCCATCGTCGACACCTTGCGCCGGCGCGGCGTGGCGGCGACCTTCTTCGTCGGCGGCCATTGGGCGACGACCCACCCCGAACGCTACGGCGAGCTCGCCCGCGACCCGCGCTTCGAGGTCGAGAACCACACCTGGACCCACGCCAACCTGCGCACCGTCGACGACGCGCGTCTCGCCCGCGAGATCCTCGCCCCCGAGGCCGCCTTCCGCGCCGCCGGCCGCAACACCGGGTCGCGCTTCCTGCGCTTCCCCTTCGGCGCCTGCGACGAGCGTTCGATGAAGGCGGTCAACGCCGCCGGCATGGCGGCGATCCAGTGGGACGTCTCGACCGGCGATCCCTCCCCCTTCGCCACCGCGCACGACATCGTCGGCGACACGCTGGCCGGCGTCCGCCCCGGCTCGATCGTGCTCGCCCACGCCAACGGCCGCGGCTTCCACACCGGCGAGGCGCTGCCCGAGATCCTCGATCGCCTGGAGGCCAAGGGCTACCGCTTCGTCACCGTCGGCGACCTGCTGGCGAAGGGAAAGCCGGTGGTGACCCCGACCTGTTACGACGCCAAGCCCGGCGACACCGACAAATACGATCATTGGACCGGCCCCGGCGGCCACACGCCGTCGAAGGCGCCGCTGCCCGCCCCGGCGAAACCCTTCGGCGCCGCGCCCACCGCACCGGCCCCACAGGAGCTCCGACCGTGACCGAGACGCCTTTCGCCGCGCGCCGCCACCCGCTCGGCACGGTGGAACTGGTGCCGATCGCCACCGCCGCGATCCCCGAGATCGCCACCCGCATGGCCGCGATCGACCCCTGGGCACGGCTCCGCCGGCCCGCCGCCGCCATGGCCGAACGCATCGCCGTCCCCGACCCGGGCGCGCATCGCTTCTCGATCGAAAGCGACGGCGCGATCCTCGGCTACGTCTCGATCCGCCACCCCTTCCTGCGCGGCCCCTATCTCGAACAGATCGCGATCTTCCCCGAAGCGCAGCGACGCGGCCTCGCCCGCCGCGTCCTCGACTGGATGGCCGGGGAAGTGGAAGGCCTCGAGAGCAATCTCTGGCTCTGCGTCACCGAGTGGAACGAAGGCGCCCGCGCGACCTACCGCGCCCTCGGTTTCGACGAGGTCGCGCCGCTCCCCGATCTCGTCGCCCCCGGTCAGAGCGAGATCTTCATGCGCCGGCGCCTCGACGCAGCGCCTGCGGCCTGAAGTGGCCGGGACGGTGCGGCGAGCCCTCGCTCTTTCGTCGCGTCGCGCTCGGGTGCACACTGGGCGAAGGGCTTCGAACCGGAGGACCCCCACCCCATGTCGACCGTTCTCGTCACCGGCGCCAATCGCGGCATCGGCCTCGCGCTGGTCTCGGCCTACGCCGATCGCGGCGACACGGTGATCGCCACCGTGCGCAACCCCGATCGCCTGCACGATCTCGCCACCGTCATCGAGAGCCGACCCGACCGCATCGAGGTGCATCGCCTCGAGGTGACCGACGCCGGCTCGATCGCCGCCCTCGCCGAACGCCTCGCCGGTCGCCCGATCGACGTGCTGATCAACAACGCCGGCACCATCGGCCCCGACCACCAATCGACCGCCGACATGGACTACGACGGCTGGCTGACCACCTTTCGCATCAACACCCTGGCGCCGCTGGCGGTGGCGCGGGCGCTGCTGCCCAACCTGCGCCTCTCCGACCGCGGCAAGATCCTGACGATCTCCAGCGGCATGGGGTCGATGTCGACCACCAACTCCGACCACGTCGCCTATCGCGCCTCGAAGGCGGCGGTGAACAAGGAGATGCAGTGCCTCGCCACCGACCTCGCCGAGGAGGGCATCGCCGTCGCGGTCTGCCACCCCGGCTGGGTCCGAACCGAGATGGGCGGCGAGAACGCCGACATCTCCCCCGAGGTGAGCGCCACCGGCATCCAGCACGTCGTCGACCGTCTGGCGCTGACCCGAACCCCGGTCTTCCACGTCTGGGACGGCGGCGTCCTGCCCTGGTGCGCCCGCCGGAGCGCAGCCGTCTTCGCGGGTGCGAGGAATGTTTTTTTCGTCGATCGCCGCACCGCAGCGACGATTTTGCCTTCCGGTCTCGCCGCCGCGCCCGTAGCATCGATCTTCGCGGCCGTCGGAGCGGCCGTCGACTGAAGACTCGAGGAGGACCCCATGGCCCTGAACCGGACCTTCGACCTGATCCTGGTCTCCGCCGCGTTCCTGTTCGTTTCCGCGATGTGCGTCGGTCTCCTGTGAGGCCCGCCCGTCTCGCGTCCGCCGAACCGGCGGACGGGGACGGTGGTTTCGAGCGACGAAACCCTCGACACGGCCCGCCTCACGCGGGCCGTCTTCGTTTCGCCACCCGCGTTCAGCCGACCGTCAGGAACCGAGAGTAGAATGACGGCCTCGGTCGATCACCGATTCTCCGAGCGATCGACTCCGACCTTTTCTTTCATGGAGAGCTTCATGTCCGCTGTTTCCGCAACGACCACCGCGCCGCGCAATTGGGACGCCGGCGTCAAGACCCTGCACTGGTCGATGGCCGTCTTCATCGTCGCCGCCTGGGTTCTGGTGCAGCTGCGCGTCGAACACGCCACCGAGGTCGCCGACAAGGCCTTCAACGCTCAGGTGATGATGGCGCACAAGAGCGTCGGCCTGCTGGTCTTCGCCCTGCTCCTCGTGCGCGTGGCCTGGCGCTTCACCCACGCCGCCCCCGCCGCCGAAAAGACGCCGTGGGAGCCGCTCGGCACCCTCGCCGCCAAGGCCGGCCACGGCCTGCTCTATCTGCTGATGATCGCGGTCCCGCTCGGCGGCATCGCCGCCACCCTGGTCGCCGGCCGGCCGCTGCCGTTCTTCGGCCTGTTCGAGATCGCCTCGCCCTTCGCCCAGAACCACGACCTCGCCGAGACCTTCGGCGGCGTGCACGAGCTCGCCGGCAACGCCCTGCTGTTCGTCGCCTTCGCCCATGCCGTGGTCGGCATCTTCCACCACGCCGTGCTGAAGGATCGCACCCTGCTCAAGATGAAGCCGTTCGCCCGCGACTGAGCGCGACGATCGCCCCGAAACGCAAGGAAGGCCGCCCACCGGGCGGCCTTCTCGCTTTCGCACGCCGTTTCCGCCTCAGTCCGCCGACAGGATGACGTTGCGGACGATCGGATAGATCTGATGTTCCCAGCGCCGCCCGGAGAAGACGCCGTAATGGCCGACGCCGGCCTGCATGTGGTGGCGCTTGCGGTAGGGCTTCAGCGAGGTGGCGAGATCGTGCGCCGCCGCGGTCTGGCCGAGCGAGCAGATGTCGTCGCGCTCGCCCTCCACGGTCAGGAGCGCGGTGCGCCGGATCGCGCGGGGATCGACCTTGCGGCCGCGATGCGTCATCTCGCCCCTCGGCAACCGCGCCTCCTGGAACACCCAGGAAATGGTCTCGAGATAGAACTCGGCGGCGAGATCGAGCACCGCGAAATATTCGTCGTAGAAGGCCTTGGCGGTCGCCGCCTTCTCGGTCTCGCCCTTGGCGAGGTTCTCCCACATCTCGGCGTGCGCCTTGACGTGGCGATCCATGTTCATCGCCATGAAGGCGGAGAGCTGGACGAAGCCCGGATAGACCTTCCGCCCCGCCCCCGCGTAGCGCCCCGGCACCGTGGCGATCAGGTTCTTCTCGAACCAGTCGTAGGGCTTGGAGGTGGCCAGCTCGTTGACCTTGGTCGGGTTGATGCGGGTGTCGACCGGCCCGGCCATCAGGGTGATCGAGCGCGGCGTCGCCGGATCGTCCTCCTCCGCCATCAGCGCGGTGGCGCACAGCACCTGCACGCAGGGCTGGCACACCGCCACCACGTGGGTGCCCGGCCCGAGCACCCGCAGGAACGTCATCACGTCCTCGACGTAGTCCTCGAAGCCGAAACGCCCCTGCGCCAACGGCACGTCGCGCGCGTTGTGCCAATCGGTGACGTAGACGTCGTGATCGCAGAGCAACGTCTTGACGGTGTTGCGCAGCAAGGTGGCGAAGTGGCCGGACAGCGGCGCCACCACCAGCACCCGCGGCTGCGGCGTGGCGACGTCCTTCTTGAAGTGCAGCAGCGTGCCGAAGGGCGCGACGAAGCGCGGCTTCTCGACCACCTTCACCATCTCGTTGCCGACCATCACCTCGTCGATGCCGTAGGGCGGCCGACTGTGGCTGAGCGAGGCGCGCGAGATCATCTCGTAGGTCGCCGCCAAGGAGCGCAGCGCCGTCGACGAGGCGGAGGAAGAAGAGGAGATCCAGGGGGCGAGAACCGACTGCATCGACTGCGCCACCGTGCGCAGCGGATCCATGAGGTCGTCCCGGCTCTGATAGGCGAGATAGAGCATGCGCGTGCCGTGACCGATGTCTCTGGTCGGTCGATCCCGCCTGCACCCGGAGATCGGCCGCGTTGGTCTCTCGCCCCGGGCGGACGGACCGCCCGACCGGCGTCTACGTGAAAAGACTAGTGCAATCCGCAAGAGCTTGCGAGATAATTCTCGTCGTCGGCGTCGGATGCCTCGCGGGAGGGAGCCGGGACGAATCCGCGCCCGATCGGGAGGAGAGAATTCATGTCGACGGCGGTGCTGACGATCTCCAGCAAGAACTATTCTTCCTGGTCGCTGCGCGGCTGGCTGATCGCGCGTCTGAGCGGGCTGCCGTTCGAAGAGAAGATCGCGCCGCTCGACGACCCCTCCACCCGCGCCGAGCTGTTGCTGTTGTCGCCGTCGTTCCTGGTGCCCTGCCTCGCCCACGACGGGCTGGAGATCTGGGACACTCTGGCGATGGCGGAATATCTCGACGAGACCATGCCCGGCTGCGGCCTGATCCCGAAGGAACGGGTGGCGCGCGCCCATTGCCGGTCGATTTGCGGCGAGATGCACTCCGGCTTCGCCAACCTGCGGTCGGCGCTGCCGATGAACCTCAAGGCGCATTATCCGAACTTCAAGGTGTGGGCCGGCGCCCTCGGCGACGTCGAGCGCATCCGCACCATCTGGAAGGAAGCGTTGGCCGCCTCGAAGGGGCCGTTCCTGTTCGGCGCCGCGCCGACCATGGCCGACGCCATGTTCGCCCCGGTCGCCGCCCGCTTCACCACCTACGACGTCACGCTCGATCCGGTCTGCGAGGCCTATCGCGCCACCATCATGGCTTGGCCCTTGATGGCCGAATGGGTCGAGGCCGCGCTCGCCGAGCCCGAGGAGCTCGACGAACTCGACGTCGAGTTCTGAGCGGTTCGGCTCAGCCGCCGAGCAACTCGGACAGCGGCCGGACCGGGATCGCGGTGTCGACCAGCTCGAGATCGCGCTCGATCTCGTCGAGATGCGACACCATCTGCGCCGCCGCCTCCGCGCCCCGCCCCTCGGCGATCGCCTCGACCAGCGCGCCGTGGTGGTCGATCTTGCAGCACTGCGCCCGCGACCGGCGATAGAGCAGGATGATCAACGACGATCGCGCCACCAGTTCGCGCAGGAAATTCTCGTAGATCTTGTGCCCGGCGATGCGCGCCAGCACCACGTGGAATTCGCCGGAGAGCCGGATCGCGGCACGGTCGTCGCCCTCGCTCTCCGCCTGCCGCTCCCGTGCCAGATGGGCGCGCAACAGCGCCGCCCCGGCCGCGTCGCAGGCCCGTGCCGCCAGCTCGGTGATCGCCGGCTCGATCAGACGCCGCGCCTGGAACACCTCCGCCGCCTCCTTGACCGAGGGGTGGGCGACGAAGGCGCCGCGATTCTTCTCGATGACGCCGATCCCCTCGTGCGCCAGCGACTGCAGCGCCGCCCGCACGATGGTCCGGCTCACCCCGTAGATGGCGCCGACCTCGTCCTCGCCGAGCTTGGTGCCCGGTCCCAGACGCTGCTCGAGGATGGCTCGAACGATGTCGCGGTGGATCTTCTCGGCGCGGGTGCCGCCGCCGCTTTCCGTCATGTCCGAACTCCCGCCGTGACCGTCTTCGCCGTCGCCCTTGCCGCCTCGCGACCTCGCTCCCGCGACCCGATCGACGATGCGAAACCATCGCCGCCGCGCCGCGGCTCCGTCAAGCTCGACGGTGATCCCGAGCGAACCGATCGGGTCAACATTGTATACAAAATAAAACGATTTCGTGTGCACATGACGTTTTTTGAGGCAACCTCCCGCCCACCGACGCGGCGGCGTTTCGCCATTCTTCGCTGGAATCGTCGTCCGAACAACCCCTTGGATCTCGGGGGTGGATTGGCACGCCGCTTGCGATCGTCTGCGGCGATACCGGCACCCTCGGAGGGAACATGGCCCACCCGCCCGCCACTCTGGAACTGGTCGACGTCACCCGTCGTTACGGCCCCGTCGTCGCCGTCGACGGCATCGATCTGAAGATTCCGGCCGGCACCTATTGCTGTCTGCTCGGCCCTTCCGGCTGCGGCAAGACGACCACCCTCAGGATGATCGCCGGCCACGAGGTGGTCTCCGACGGCGACGTCGTCCTCGGCGGCGCCAACGTCACCGATCTCGAGCCGGCTCGTCGCGGCACCGCGATGATGTTCCAATCCTACGCGCTGTTTCCGCATCTCGACGTCATCGACAACGTCTCCTTCGCACTCAAGATGCGGGGGATCGACAAGAAGACCCGCCACGCCAAGGCCCGCGCTCTGCTCGATCTGGTCGCCATGAGCCCTTACGCCGAGCGCCTGCCCTCGCAGCTCTCCGGCGGTCAACAGCAGCGCGTGGCGCTCGCCCGCGCCCTCATCACCGAGCCGCAGATCCTGCTGCTCGACGAACCGCTCTCCGCCCTCGACCCGTTCCTGCGCGTGAAGATGCGCGCCGAGCTGAAGCGCCTGCAGCGCGAACTCGGCATCACCTTCATCCACGTCACCCACGGCCAGGAAGAAGCGATGGCGCTGGCCGATCTGGTCGTCCTGATGAACGGCGGCCGCATCGAGCAGCAGGGCTCGCCGCGCGACGTCTTCAACGCCCCGCGCACCGAGTTCGTCGCCCGCTTCATGGGCGGCCACAACGTGGTCGACACCGCGACCGGCAAGATCGCGGTGCGCTCCGATCTGACCCGGCTGGTGCGGGGCGCCGGCCCCCGCCCCGCCTTCGTCCGCTCGATCGAATACCAGGGCCCGCACGTCCACGTCGCGGTGACCACCGCCGAGGGCGTCGAGCATCTGGCGATGATCCCGGAGGCGGTCTTCGACCGCGATCCGCTCGAACCCGGCGCCGTCGTCTCCATCGACTGGAACGAAGACGCCGCCCACCCGCTCGCCTGATCCCCTGCGCGTTTCCCGGAGTGGAGCGCGCTTTTCCCGAGGAGACTGGAAGATGTCCGACGTGACCGAGAAGAATTCGGGTCTCAGCCGCCGTTCGCTGCTCAAGGGTGCGGCCGCCGTCGGCGGTCTCGCCGCCGGTTCCGGTGCGATCACCGGCTTTCCCTACGTGAAGTCGGCCGAGCCGAAGGTGCTGCGCTACCTCGGCACCGCGGTCAACGAAGGCGACGACATCGCCAAGAAGTGCTTCGCCGACACCGGCATCAAGATCGAATACGTCACCGCGACGACCGACGACGTCACCAAGCGCGTCATCACCCAGCCGAACTCCTTCGACGTCCTCGACACCGAGTACTTCAGCCTCCGCAAGCTGATCCCGTCGGGCAACATCCTTCCGCTCGATGCCAAGAAGATCAAGGAGTTCGACAACATCACCCCGGTCTTCACCAAGGGTGAGCTGCCGAACGGCAAGAAGATCGGCGGCCAGGGCACCGCGCCGTGGAAGGTGCTGTACCTCGACGGCGCCAACTCCAAGACCTTCTCGGCGACACCGACCGAGTGGATCACGCTGATCCCGACCGTCTACAACGCCGACACCCTCGGCATCCGCCCCGACCTGATCAAGCGCCCGATCTCGTCCTGGGCCGAACTGCTCAACCCCGAGTTCAAGGGCAAGGCGGCGATCCTCAACATCCCGTCGATCGGCATCATGGACGCGGCGATGGTCGTCGAGGCGACCGGCCAGTACAAATACGCCGACAAGGGCAACATGACCAAGGCCGAGATCGATCTCACCATGAAGGTGCTGACCGAGGCCAAGAAGGCCGGCCAGTTCCGCGCCTTCTGGAAGGACTTCAACGAGTCGGTCAATCTGATGGCCTCGGGCGAGACGGTGATCCAGTCGATGTGGTCGCCGGCGGTCACCAAGGTCCGTTCGATGGGCATCCCCTGCGTCTTCCAGCCGCTCAAGGAAGGCTATCGCTCCTGGGCCTCGGGCTTCTGCGTGTCGAAGGGCGTCTCCGGTCCGAAGCTCGACTGGGCCTACGAGTTCGTCAACTGGTTCCTGTCGGGCTGGGCCGGCGCCTATCTCAATCGCCAGGGTTACTACTCGGCGGTGCTCTCGACCGCCAAGGCCAACATGGAGGCCTACGAGTGGGCCTACTGGATGGAAGGCAAGGCGGCGGAGAAGGACATCCTCTCCCCGTCGGGCCAGCTGATCGAGAAGGCCGGCGCGGTGCGCGACGGCGGCTCCTACGACGACCGCATGGGCAACGTCGCCTGCTGGAACGCGGTGATGGACGAGAACGACTACATGGTCCGCAAGTGGAACGAGTTCATCGCCTCGTGAGGCGGTGACCCTTCGGCGGGGCGCCACGCGCGCCCCGCCCCGATCCCGGCGCCGAGGGCGATCGCCCTCGGTTCCCCCCTGCGCCCGTTCCGCCGCGAGGAGGCCCCATGACCCCGTCGACGATCTCCCGCCACATGGTGGCCTGGGCTCAGGCCGCACCGATGACGCTGGTGTTCCTGGCCTTCTTCATCATCCCGCTCGCCCTGGTCGTGATGGTCTCCTTCTGGGACTACAACGACTACGAGATGATCCCGATGCTGTCGGGACGCGGCTATACCGAGAGCTTCGAGGGCTGCCTGACCAAGCTTCCGGAAGCCTGCACGATGCTGAAGACCTACGGCGAGACGCTGAAGTTCTGCTTCCTGGTCTGGGCGTTGACCCTGCTGATCGGCTTCACCGTCGCCTATTTCCTCGCCTTCCACGTCCGCTCCACCACGTGGCAGATCGCGCTGTCGCTCCTCTGCACGATCCCGTTCTGGACGTCGAACGTCATCCGAATGATCGCCTGGATCCCGTTGCTCGGCCGCAACGGCCTCGTCAACAAGGCGCTGACCGGCCTCGGCATCGTCGACAAGCCGATCGAATGGCTGCTCTA
>JAAYVT010000609.1 GCA_012517025.1 Phyllobacteriaceae bacterium
GACCATCCTCCATCCCACCTTCCGCGGCGAACGCGGCCACCCGCCCTTCCTCGCCCGTCGCCTGTTTCCCGCGATCCTCGCGCACGACGGCGAAGGCGGGCTCGCCGCCCTCCTCGCCGACCGGGAGAGCGAGACGACCGAGATCGCCGTCGCCGATCGCGGCATCCTGCACGACATGGACCGGCCCGAGGACTACGACCGCCTCGCCGCCGCGCTGCCTCACCGCCGTCACCCCGAGCCGATCGAGTGCGAGGCGATCCTCGACGCCGCCGGCGCCTCCGACGGGCTGCGCCGCCACGTCCACGCCGTCGCCGCCTTCGCCGGCTCGCTCGCCGAACGGCTCGTCGCCGGCGGCCTCGCCCTCGACGTCGACCTCGTCCGCGCCGCCGCCCTGCTGCACGACGTCGCCAAGGGGTTGCCGCATCACGCCGACGCCGGCGCCGCCTTCGTCGCCGGGCTCGGTTTCCCCGAAACCGCGGCGGTGATCGCCCGCCACATGGACCTCGGCCGGACCGACCCGCCGCTCGACGAAACGGCGATCGTCTATTTCGCCGACAAACTTTTCCGTGAAGACCGCCTCGTCGGTCTGGAGGAACGCTTCGCCCCGTCGTTCTCGAAGTTCCGCGACGATCCCGCCGCGCTCGCCGGCGCCCGCCGTCGCCATGCCGCCGCCGAAGCGATCCGCCATGCCGTCGCCGCCCGGATCGATTGGCCGTGGGCAGCGCACGACGCGATGCCGCCGCTCGCCGGAACGGGGACCGCGCCATGAACGCCCCGGCCCCCTCGCTCTATCTCGGCGCCACCGAAAGCGTCTGCCCGGTCTGCCTGCGCACCCTGCCGGCCGAGCGCATCGGCGAGGACGACACCGTCTTCCTCTGCCGCACCTGCCCCGATCACGGCACCTTCCGCGTGCCGGTCTGGCGCGGCCTCGACAGCTGGTTCGCCTGGGGGCGGGGCACGCGCGCCCACTCCCGCCCGCCGCGGCCGACGACCGCCGTCAAACACGGCTGCCCGCAGGATTGCGGCCTCTGCCCCGACCACCGCCAACAGAGCTGTTGCGTCCTGCTCGAGGTGACCTCGCGCTGCGATCTCGCCTGCCCGATCTGCTTCGCCTCGGCCGGGCGCAAGGGCAGCGACGCCTCCCTCGCCGAGATCGACGGCTGGCTCGACACGCTGGCGGAAGCCGGCGGCCACGTCCACGTCCAGCTCTCCGGCGGCGAGCCGACGGTGCGCGACGACCTGCCCGAAATCGTCGCCCGGATCCGCGCGAAGGGCTTCGAGTTCGTCCAGCTCAACACCAACGGCATCCGCATCGCGCTCGAGCCCGATTATCTCGGCGCCCTGGTCGACGCCGGGCTCGACTGCGTCTTCCTACAGTTCGACGGCGTCGCCGACGAGGTCCATCGCGCGATTCGCGGCGCCCGTCTCGCCCGCCTGAAGGCGACCGCGATCGAGCGCTGCCGCGACGCCGGCATCGGCGTGGTGCTGGTGCCGACGATCGTCCCCGGGGTCAACGCCGGCGACGTCGGCGCGATCGTCGACTTCGCCATCGCCCACATGCCGACCGTCCGCGCCGTCCACTTCCAGCCGGTCTCCTGGTTCGGCCGCCACCCCGGCGCCGCCGGCGACGTCCACGACGGCCCCACCCACGTCACCCTGCCGGAGGTCGTCGAGGCCCTGATCGCCCATGCGGACGGCACCATCGGGCTTTCCGATTTCCGCCCCGGTTCGGCCGAGAACCCCTATTGCTCGTTTTCCGGCCGCTTCCGCGTCGACGACGCCGGCCGGCTCCACCCGCACGGTGGCGCCGCCTCCTGTTGCGGCGCCCCACCCGAGGCCACCGGCACCGCCGCGTCCGACTGCTGCGGCTCGACTCGGCCGAGCGCCGACGTCGCTCGCGCCCGCCGCTACGTCGCCGGACAATGGCGCATGGCGGCCGACCCCACCGCGACCGGCGAGCTCGATGCCTTCGATCGCTTCCTCGCCGAACAGGACCGTGTCCTCGGCCTTTCCGGCATGGCCTTCCAGGACGCCTGGACGCTCGATCTCGACCGGCTGCGGCAATGCCACGTCCACGTCGTCTCACCCGACCGCCGGGTCGTCCCCTTCTGCGCCTGGAACCTGACCGACGCCGCCGGCCTCCCCCTCCACCGCCCGGCGCCGATCACGGCGAAGGCGGCGGAATGAGCATCGCGGCGCTCGACGCGGCGATGGCGGCGCGCCTCGGGCTTCCCGCCGAGGCGAGCCGTGACGACTTCGCCCGCGCCCGCCTCGCCCGTCTCGCCGCGACCCTCGCCGCGGCGCGGACGGAAAGCCCGTTCTACCGCGCCCGTCGCGACTGGCCCGAGCGCCCGCCGGAAAGCCTCGCCGATCTCGCCCGCTATCCGTTCACCACGCCGGAGGACCTCGTCCGCGCCGATCCGCCGCTCGCCGCCGTCTCCGGCGGCGCGGTCGAGCGGATCGTCACCCTGCCGACGTCGGGCACCACCGGCGCCC
>JAAYVT010000610.1 GCA_012517025.1 Phyllobacteriaceae bacterium
CCCAGCCCCGGCAAGACCGCGGCCGAGACGGGTGGCGTCGGCTTCCGCCCATTCCTCAGCCTCTTCCCCATGGAAAAGGCCGGCTCCCAACTGGAACCGGCCCTCAGAAACAATGGAGGAGCGACCACGGAGGAGGAGATCGAGGCGAAATGCCCGCGGCACGGGGTCAGGCGTCCGCTCGTTCCCTATGGGCGGCATAGGCCTCGCTCAGTCGATCGAGGAAGCCGAACAGCTTTTCGTTCATCTCGCCGTAGTCGTTCGCGCGCAGAGCCTCCGGCTGCTGCACGAAACGACGGCCGATCATAGCCGCCAGTTCCGCTTCGGACGCCGCGATCAGCAATTCGATGACTTCGGGCGTGAACTCCATGTGGCACTGGAAGCCGTAGACGAGATCGCCGTATTCGACGATCTGGCGAGGACAGCCCTCGCTCGTGGCGAGGATCACGGCGGTGTCGGTCAGCCCAGGCATGTCGTTGTGCCAATGACCGACTTCGAGATGCGCTCCGAAGCCGGCGAACTTCGGGTTCGACAGCCCTTCCGCGGTCAATGCGATCGGGAACTTGCCGATCTCTTTCTCGGGGCTGTGGGCATGAGGAGCCCCCAGCGCCTCACCGATGAGCTGCGAGCCGAGGCAAACGCCGATCACCGCCCTGCCGGCGACAATGGCCTCGGCGATCAACGCCTTCTCGGCTGCCGCGTCGAAATGCGGACACTCATCCTTCGTCGTCGCCGGCGACTGGGGACCCCCCATCACGACGAGCAGATCGATGTCGTCGACCGACTGCGGCAGCGCCTCGCCGGCATGGACCCGCGAGTAGGACGCGACATGCCCGCGCGTGCGGACCCAGACCTCATAGGCGCCCGGAGCCTCGAAGGCTTCGTGGATGACGAAATGGACGTTCATGCCGATTCTCCGTTCATGCGGGCCATGGCACCGATCTCACGGCACTGTTTCGAGATCGGTCTGGCGGAACTCGTCGGCCGTCGCCAGGATCGGCACGCGGTAATATTTGGCGCAGGCGTAATGCAGACAGTCGCCGAGGTTGAGACCATGCCGGCCGGAACGCCAGCGATGCGCCGCCGCCAGCGCGAGGGTCGTCGCGCGCTTCGCCGGCGGTAAGTCGCGGATCTCGATGCCGCGCTCGTCGAGAAACTCCATGACCAGCGGTTCCAGCGCTTCGACGGAGAGACCGAACTTGTCGGGTCGGGCGAGGCCGAGAACGGCCTCGAGCACGGCAACCGGCGAGGTGATCCGCTTCGAGGCGCCGGCGATCGCTTGCGAGACGCGCTCGGCCTCCGGCTCGTCCGACAGAAGCGCGATGATGGCGCAGGCATCGACGAACATCAGTCTTCGTCCCACATCGTGTCGAAGACCTCGCGCGGCAGGGGCTTGCGGGCCGCATCGTCGAGGGTGACGCCATGCTTCGCGCGCAGCCGCGCCGCGGTCTCGCGCGGCGTTTCCTTGTTGCGCCGCCGCTCGATCGCCTCCTTCATGGCGATGACGATCGCATCGGTGATGCCGACGCCCGCCATCTCGGCGAACTTGCGCGTCAGCGCGTCGGCCTCGGGGTTGTTGACGTTGATGGGCACGACGCCCTCCATGTAGATGGACTCTGCATGTGATGTAGATAGCATGTTCTACATCAGAATTCCAGGTCAGGTCTCGACCTGGCCGGAGAAGGGGCGGGGCCGCGGCCCCGCCCGAAGGGCTCAGCCGAAGGCCGCCATCTGCTGCGCGGCCGCCTTGCGGTCGAGGCTCTGGCCGGGCTGGTCGACCTGGCGCTCGAACGGCTTCCAGGTCTCGCCGACCACCTGCTCGTAGGCGGCGACGGCGCCCTCGGCGGCCATGCGCAGGGCATGGGCCTGAAGCCCCATGTCGGCGGCGAACTCGCGCTTGCGCTGGGCCGGTCCGTCGAAACCGACCGGGCCATCGACGTCCTCGTCGCGGGCGTCGCAGGACGCCTTGGCGGTCGCGTCGCGCGCTTCCGTGACCGCCCGGCTGTAGAACTGTCCGGCGCCATGAGCGGAGCCGACGAAGGCGCCGACGATGCGCTGCAGATGGATCTGCATCGCCCGCTCGCCGAGGCCGTCGCCGAGCACGTCCGCCGTCTCGGTGACGAGGCGGACATGGGTCTCGCGGATGCCGTCGCCGTCGAGAACCGGCAGACCGAAGCTCTCGGAGATGCGCGCCGCCTGGGCGGCGTCCGGACAGGCGAGACGAACCATTTCGAGGGTGGTGCCCTTGCGCAGCGGCACGACGCGGGCGGGGGCACGGGAAACGGAGGTGGACTTGGCCATGGTGGTGATCCTTTCTCGGGTTCGCCCTCGGGATCGGACCGGCCCCTGCCGGCCGTCCCTCGGGTGCGGTCGAAGAGAGCCGGCGCCAGCCGGACGCTTCAGGGTTCGCTCTCCGCCCGACGAGCGGAGCCGGTCTGCGGACGCGTGGGACGCGAGCGCCCCGACGCAGGACGCGGGCCGGCTCTGCCGAGGAAGCGGGGAGCGGCCGCGATGCGGCGCGCCAGCGGCCTTGAAGCGGATGGCCGCCGGTTCAGACCGCATGCAAACCCGAGGGACCGACCGGCAGGGCGAGACCCTCCTTCGAGCGATCGAGACAGGGGCACAGGACCGAGAGCCTCCACACCCTCCGGCGCTCACGACGCCTCCTGCCGATGCTGCGACCGGTCACCGGTCGATCCGTCGGAGATCCGTGATCGCCTGCTCTTGCCGTGCGAGCTTGCGCGACAGCGCTTCGACCTCACCGCGTCGCTCGAAGGCGAGGTGATCGGCATGCTCCCGAAACAGCCGCTCGTCGACCGGGGTCCAGGTCGAACGACCACGTCCGTGGCAGCGGACCTTTCGCCGATCGGTGATCGTCCGGCTCTCCGCCCGGCGGGCGATCTGACGCTCGATCAGTCCGAGATGCCGACGGGTCTCGCGACAGGCGGCCTCCATCCGGGCGAGAAGCAGCAATCGTTCGAGGGAGGTCATGGTCCCCTCCCCTCGACGGAACGGCCGACGAAGCTCGTGACCCCGTCACGGACGGCGTCACATCCCCCGTTACAGATGGCGTGACGGGCCGGATCGACGACGAAGCCGAATGGTCGGTCGGCCTCGTATTCGGGCGCGGGCACCAGGAATCGCCGCTCCTCGGCATGTGGATCGCGACGGCCTCCGAGCGTGGCGACGACCTCGATCATGTGCGCATGATCAGCCGAGCGGATTGCCGAGACGACCACCCAGTCGGCCACGTGCGCTGCGGCGAAGGCGCGGCGGTCCTTCTCATAGGAATCTCCCGGGCCGAGGACTGTCCCGAACACCGTCTCCCAGGCATCCGGGAACCAGTCCTTCAGCGTCGCCTCGGCACAGCGCCGTTCGAAGGCGGTGAAGAGGTCGGGAAAGGTGATCGCGACCGTCGCCCAGCCGCAGTCTTCCTCGTACCAACCGCCTTCGGACCGCAGTGTCGGGTGGACCGCTGCGTTGCGCTCGAGCGAGAGATGGAAGCCACCGTGGCTCGCCGTCGCATATTCGACGATCCCCTCGGCGTAGGCCGTGGCACCCTGCGCCGCTCCCCACGGCGTGTTCGCCGAGGAACGCATCTGGACCCGGCGGAGCCGACGCTTCTCGCGCTGGTGCTCGGCGTTCTCCAGCACCTTCGCGCGGAACTCGGCCTCGTCGGCGAGCCGACCGGAGTGGCCGTAGAAGTCGGAACGCCGCCACTCGGCAAGCGGCCGCGTGATGCGCCAACCGGTCGCCAGGAAGTGGGAAGTGCCCCTTCCGGGCAGCACGGCGAAGGCATTGTCGCCAACCCG
>JAAYVT010000049.1 GCA_012517025.1 Phyllobacteriaceae bacterium
TCAACTCCTTGAAGAAGTCGTTGCCCTTGTCGTCGCAGACGATGAAGGCCGGGAAGTCGACGACGTCGATCTTCCAGATCGCCTCCATGCCGAGCTCCGGATACTCGATGCATTCGACCTTCTTGATGCAGTCCTGGGCGAGCCGCGCCGCCGGGCCGCCGATCGAGCCGAGATAGAAGCCGCCGTAGGTCTTGCAGGCGTCGCGCACCGCCGCCGAGCGGTTGCCCTTGGCGAGCATGATCATCGAGCCGCCGAACGACTGGAACTGGTCGACGTAAGAGTCCATGCGGCCGGCGGTGGTCGGGCCGAACGAGCCGGACGGCATGCCCACCGGGGTCTTGGCCGGACCGGCGTAGTAGACCGGGTGGTTCTTGAGGTACTCGGGCATGCCCTCGCCCTTCTCCAGCCGCTCGCGGATCTTGGCGTGGGCGAGGTCGCGGGCGACGATCAGCGAGCCGGTCAGCGACAGCCGGGTCTTGATCGGATATTTGGTGAGCTCGGCGAGGACCTCGGCCATCGGCCGGTTCAGGTCGATCTTCACCACGCCCTCGTCGAGATGCTCGTCGCCGATCTCCGGCATGAACTCCGCCGGATCATGCTCGAGCTCTTCGATGAAGACGCCGTCCTTGGAGATCTTGCCGAGGCACTGGCGGTCGGCCGAGCACGAGACGCCGATGCCGATCGGCAGCGAGGCGCCGTGACGCGGCAGCCGGATCACGCGGACGTCGTGGCAGAAGTACTTGCCGCCGAACTGCGCGCCGACGCCGAGCTCCTGGGTGATCTTCAGCACCTTGGCTTCCATGTCGAGGTCGCGGAAGGCGTGGCCGAGCTCGGTGCCGCGGGTCGGCAGCTCGTCGAGATAATGCGCCGAGGCGAGCTTGACGGTCTTCAGATTGAGTTCGGCCGAGGTGCCGCCGATCACCACCGCGAGGTGGTAGGGCGGGCAGGCGGCGGTGCCGAGGGTGAGGATCTTCTCCTTCAGGAAGGCGAGCATCCGGTCTTCGGTCAACATCGACGGGGTCTGCTGGAACAGATAGGTCTTGTTGGCCGAGCCGCCGCCCTTGGCCATGAACAGGAACTTGTAGTAGCCCTCGCCCTCTTCGTAGATGTCGATCTGCGCCGGGAGATTGGTCTTGGTGTTCTTCTCCTCGAACATGGTGATCGGCGCCAGCTGCGAGTAACGCAGGTTGCGCTTGAGGTAGGCGTCGCGCACGCCCTCGGCCAACGCCGCCTCGTCGCCGCCGTCGGTCCACACCCGCCGACCCTTCTTGCCCATGACGATCGCGGTGCCGGTGTCCTGACACATCGGCAGCACGCCGCCGGCCGAGATGCAGGCGTTCTTGAGCAGATCGAGCGCCACGAACTTGTCGTTCTCGGTCGCCTCCGGGTCCTTCAGGATCTTGGCGAGCTGAGCGAGATGGGCCGGGCGCAGGAAGTGCGAGATCTCGCCGAGCGCGGTCTCGGCGAGCAGCTTCAGCGCCGCCGGATCGACCACCAGCACTTCCTCGCCGCGGAAGGTCTCGACCTTCACGAAGTCCGAGGTGAGCTTGCGCCAGGGCGTGGTGTCCGCCGCGAGCGGAAACATCTCGGAATATTGGAACGCCGGGGTCTCGCTGGTCATGTTCGAACGTCTCCCGAAGGCGAGGGGGTCTCGCGAGGCATGGGGGCGGAGGAGGGCGCCTCCGGTCCTGCGGCGGAACGCCGCGAATGCCCGCGTTCTAGACCTCTCGCGCCCGGGCGCCAAGGCGTCGATTGGTCGAGGAGACCACGATCGCGAGAACGACGAGGGCCCGCCCCCGGGAAAGGGGCGGGCCCTCGTCGGTGATCGGTGTCGGCGACGCCGAACGGGCGTCGCGGCCCGAGGCGTCAGGGCATCAGCACGTAGGCGCCGGGGGCGTCGGCGACCGGGGCGTAGCCCTTGGCCGGCGCGCCCATCGGCGGCGGCGCGACCTTCTCGCCGGAGTGCTTGGCCAGCCAGTCGAACCAAGCGAGCCACCACGAGCCGTCGCGCGCCTGGGCGGCGCCGGCCCAATGCTCGGTGTCGACGTAGGGCGCGTCGACCGCCTTGGTGGCGATGCGATAGGCGCGGTTCTTGTGGCCGGGCTCGGAGACGATGCCGGCGTTGTGACCACCCTTGGTGAGCACGAAGGTGACCTCCGAATCCGCCATCAGGGTGATCTTGTGCACCGACTTCCACGGCGCGACGTGATCGGTCTCGGTGCCGACCGCGAAGATCGGGATCTCGATGTCCTCGATCGCCACCGCCGAATCGCCGACCTTGTAGCGGCCCTCGGCGAGGTCGTTGTCGAGGAACAGGTGCTGCAGATACTCGGCGTGCATGCGGAACGGCATGCGGGTGGCGTCGGAGTTCCACGCCATCAGATCGTTGAGCGCGACCCGCTTGCCGAGCAGGTAGTCGTGCACCATCCGCGACCACACCAGATCGCGCGAGCGCAGCATCTGGAACGCCCCGGCCATCTGCTTGGTGTCGAGATAGCCGCGCTCCCACATCATGTCCTCGAGCAGGGTGAGCTGGCTCTCGTCGATGAACAGCATCAGCTCGCCGGCTTGCGTGAAGTCGGTCTGGGCGGCGAGCAGGGTGATCGAGCCGAAGCGCTCGTCGCCGTCGCGGGCCTGCCGCGCCGCCTCGATCGACAGCAGCGTGCCACCGAGGCAATAGCCGCACCCGTGCACCTTGGCAGGTCCGCAGATCGCCTCGATCGCCTGGAGCGCCGCCACCGGTCCGAGCTCGCGATAGGCCTGCAGGCCGAGGTCGCGATCTTCCGTGCCGGGATTCTTCCAGGAGATGCAGAACACCGTGAAGCCGGCCGCCACCAGATGGCGGATCATCGAGTTCTGCGGGCTGAGATCGAGGATGTAGTACTTCATGATCCAGGCCGGCACGATCAGCACCGGTTCGGGATGGACCTCGTTGGTGCTCGGGCCGTACTGGATGAGCTCGATCAGGCGGTTGCGGAAGACCACCTTGCCGGGGGTGACGGCGACGGTCTCGCCGGGCCGGAACTTCTCCATGCCTTCCGGCGGCAGCTCGGCGAAGTTGCGCTCGGCGTCGTCGATGGCGTTGGTCAGGCCGCGCACCAGATTGGCGCCGCCTTCCGCCTGGGTGGTGGTCAACACTTCCGGATTGGTCGCCGCCCAGTTCGATGGCGAGAACACGTCGAGCACCTGACGGGCGGCGAACTCGACCATGCGCAGATGATGCGGGCTCGCCCCGCGCACGCCGGTGGTTGCCTCTTTCCACCACGCCTGGGTCAGCTCGAAACCGTCGGCCATCAGGCGGAACGGCAGCTCGTTCCAGGCCGGCGCCTTGAAGCGCGGATCCTTGGAGACGGCGCGGATGTCGTCCGAGCCGTCGATCATCGATTCGGTGGCGACGCGGCCGAATTCGATCCACTTGTGCATCGCCGAATCGACCAGCGCCCCGAGCTTGCCCGGCGATGCGGCCAGATGCATCGCCCAGTCGAACTGCGCCATGGCCAGCGCCGACGGCGACATCCCGTTGGTGAAGCGCGCGATCATCGCGTGTGCGGCGCGGTCGATGACGTCGGCCGCCTCCAGACGCGGATTGAGCTCGACGACGTGGGGCTCCTGCCGCAACTTGCGCGAAACCGGCGTCGGCGAGGAACGAACGTTCGCCACGACGGCCTTTTCGGCGGCGGCTCTCGGTTTTTCGGCGATGGCGCTGGACATCGAAAACTCCTCCCGGAGGCTCTCCCGCCTCCGCTGCGACCCGAACGAACGGGTGCTCCGTCCCATGATCCGCGTCACCAGCAAATAAATTACAAAGCGACGTTTTTCGCACTGCACCGTAAATGTGGGTGCAGAGCTCGCCATGATCGGCATCAAATTTACGCATGGGGGAAATTTCAGAGGCGAACCCGTCCGGCGGCGATCTCTCCCTCCCACCGGTCGAGGAAGGCTTCGACCGAAAGAGCGCGGAAATCCGGGACGGCGCGGCGCAACACCGCGTGCGGCCAGTCCCACCAGGAAAGCCGCAGCAGTCGTTCCGCGACCGCCTCGGGAAAACGCGGACGGATCACCCGCGCCGGGTTTCCGGCGACGATCGTGTACGGCGCGACGTCCTTGGTGACGACCGCGCCGGCCCCCACCACCGCCCCCGCGCCGATCGTCCGCCCGGAAAGCACGATCGCCGCTCGGCCGATCCAGGCGTCCGGGCCGATCGTCACCCGTCGCGCCCGGCGGCGGTCGAATTCTTCCGCTTCGTCGGCGACGTCCTCGAAATACTGCCAAGAGCGATAGGTGAAATGCGCCTGCGCCGCCCGTTCCATCGGATGATCGGCCGGGTTGATGCCGACGAGCGCGCCGATCGAGACGAACTTGCCGATCGTCGCATAGACGATCTCGCAGTCGTTCACCGCGTAGGAATAGTCGCCGAAATCGGTCTCGATCACCGTCGTGCGGGCGCCGATCTTGACGAACTTGCCGAAACGACTGTCGCGCGTCACCGCCGTCTCGTGCACCAGCGGCTTGGCGCCGAGCCGCCGGCGCCGGACGTGGGCGGGCAGGCGCTCCTCGCCGAGGGCGGTGGCGGGCGTGGGGGAGGGGGGGCGGTCGATCGTCATCTTCGGGAATTTCTTGCAGTTTAGAAAGGATCTACGCGAAGCGGCGTCGAAATTCGCGTGGAAACGCGACGATATCGACGAATAGACGAGGCTTGAAGCGGGATTCCGGTGAGGAATGTCGTTGCGGGGGTCGGGGTGCGGATGCGAGGAGTTGTGCAGATGCGAAGGCCTCCCGTGGGAGCGGCGCGGTCTTCGTGCGGGCGACAGCGATGGAGACCACGATGAAGAACGAGAGCCTGTATTCGTTCCTGGAGAAATGGGCGGGGCAGGATTCCCTGAAGCGCGACGTGGCGGCGACCGTGCACGCGCTCGCCGACGCCGGGCGCGACATCTCCGCCCTGGTTTCCGACGGCCCGCTCGCCGGTGAGCTCGCCGCCGCGGTCACCGAGAACGTCCAGGGCGAAGTGCAGAAGTTCCTCGACGTCCATTCCAACGACCTCCTTGTCGAGGCCTGCCGCCGCGCCCCCGTCGCCGCGATCGCCTCCGAGGAGCTCGATCATCCGATCGCCCTGCACCACGACGGCACCCTGCTCGTCGCCGTCGATCCGCTCGACGGGTCGTCGAACATCGACACCAACGTGTCGATCGGCACCATCTTCTCGATCCTGCGTTCGCCCGAGCACGTCGACGCCCACACCCACGACGCCTTCCTGCAGAAGGGGCGCGATCAGCTCGCCGCCGGCTACATCCTCTACGGGCCGCAGACGACGCTGGTGATGACGCTCGGCAAGGGCACCCAGATGTTCACCCTCGACCGTCGTCGCGGTGCCTTCATCCTCACCAACAAGGGCATGAAGATCCCGGAGAAGACCAAGGAATTCGCCATCAACTCGTCGAACCGCCGCCATTGGAACGAGCCGACGCGCCGCTACATCGACGAGTGCGTGCGCGGCAAGGAAGGCAAGCGCGGCGAGGACACCAACATGCGCTGGGTCGGCAGCCTCGTCGCCGACGGTCACCGCATCCTGGTGCGCGGCGGCGTCTATCTCTACCCGGCCGACAAGCGCAAGGCCTATGCCGAGGGCCGTCTGCGCCTGATCTACGAATCGAACCCGATCGGCTGGGTGGTCGAGCAGGCCGGCGGCCGCGTCACCACCGGCGAGGAGAACCTGCTCGACCTCGAGCCGAGCGTGCTGCATCAGCGCATCCCGCTGATCTTCGGCTCGAAGCACGAGGTCGAGCGGATCGAGAACCATCACCTCTTCGAGGACGACGCGGCCGAGGCGGCGGAGTGAAATTTCGCAACCCGTGCCGCCGGCGGAAGATCTGTCGGCGGCGACGGACCTTTCGACGCGCGGTCTGGGACGACCGCGCGTTTTTCGTCGTCGCGGCGTTGACTTTCGTCGCCGGGTCTGGCGTCACCGCAGCGCGGGGCGCGGAAATCCGGCCTGCGGCGCCGTCGTGTTCGACGGCGTCGTTCCTCCGACGCGGGGGACCGTGGTAACGAGTTGCCGTAAAGCGTCGCCGTCCCCGAGGGGCGCGGCGCGGCGAGGAGATCCGAGATGACGAGCCCCACCACCGATGCCTTGACCTGGAAGGTTTCCGCCGCGATCCGCGCCCTGGCGATGGACGCGGTCGAGAAGTCCAAGTCCGGCCATCCCGGCGCCCCGATGGGCATGGCGGAGATCGCCTCCGTGCTGTGGCGCGAGCATCTCGCCTTCGATCCGAAGAAGCCGGCTTGGCCGAACCGCGACCGCTTCGTGCTGTCGAACGGCCACGGCTCGATGCTGCTCTACGCGCTGCTGCATCTGACCGGCTTCGACGTCTCGATCGACGACATCCGCAACTTCCGTCAGCTCGGCTCCAAGACCCCCGGTCACCCGGAAGTCGGTCACACCCCCGGCGTCGAGACCACCACCGGCCCGCTCGGCCAGGGCATCGCCAACGCCGTCGGCATGGCGATCGCCGAGCGCACGCTGGCCGCGCAGTTCAATCGCCCCGGCCACGCGATCGTCGATCACCGCACCTGGGTGTTCGTCGGCGACGGCTGCCTGATGGAGGGCGTCTCGCACGAAGTGTCCTCGCTCGCCGGCACCCTGGGCCTCGGCAAGCTGAAGGTGATCTGGGACGACAACGGCATCTCGATCGACGGCAAGGTCGCCGAGTGGTTCGGCGAGGACGTCTGCGCCCGCTACGAGGCCTACGGCTGGAACGTGATCCGCGACGTCGACGGCCACGACCCGGCCGCCCTCGACGCGGCCATGAAGGCGGCGATCGCGGAAGACGCCAAGCCCACCCTGATCCAGGCGAAGACGGTGATCGGCAAGGGCGCGCCGAAGAAGCAGGGCACCGAGGGGTGCCACGGCGCCCCGCTCGGCGCCGAGGAGATCGCCGGCGTCCGTGCCGCGATGAATTGGCCGCACGCTCCTTTCGAGATCCCCGACGACGTCTATGCCGAATGGGACCGCACCACCCGCGGCGCCGAGCTGTCGAGCGCCTGGGAGAGCGCCTTCGCGGCCTATGCGAGCGCCCATCCCGACCTCGCCGCCGAGTTCGAGCGGCGGGTGAACCATGCGCTGCCGGCCGATTTCGACGCCGTGGCGGCCGCCGCACTGGCGGCGGTGGCCGAGCAGGGGGCGACCATCGCCACCCGCAAGGCCAGCCAGAACGCCCTGAACGTCCTCGGCCCGAAGCTGCCGGAATTCATGGGCGGCTCGGCCGACCTCACCCATTCCAATCTGACCGACTACAAGGGTCAGATCCAGATCACCCGCGATCCCGCCGGCAACGCCGTGCTCTACGGCGTGCGCGAGTTCGGCATGACCGCGATCGCCAACGGCATGGCGCTGCACGGCGGCTTCCTGCCCTATGTCGCGACCTTCCTGGTGTTCTCCGACTACGCCCGCAACGCGGTGCGCATGTCGGCGCTGATGAAGCAGAAGGTGGTGCACGTCTACACCCACGATTCGATCGGCCTCGGCGAGGACGGTCCGACCCATCAGCCGGTCGAGCACGCCGAGGCGCTGCGGGTGATCCCGGGCCTCGACGTCTGGCGGCCCTGCGACGCGGTCGAGACCATGGCCGCCTGGATCGCCGCGGTGTCGCGCGCCGACGGTCCCTCCGCGCTGCTGTTGTCGCGCCAGAACCTGCCGCACCAGCCGCGCGACGCCGCCGAGCTCGCCGAGATCGCCAAGGGCGGCTACGTGCTCGCCGAGCCGGCGACCGCGCCGCGGGCGGTGATCGTCGCCACCGGCTCGGAGGTGGGGCTCGCCGTCGCGGCTCAGGCCGCGCTCGCCGCCGAGGGGGTGGCCGTGCGCGTCGTCTCGATGCCCTGCGTCGAGGCCTTCGAGCGCCGCCCGAAGGCGGAGCAGGAGGCCGTCCTCGGCCGCCTGCCGACGGTGGTGGTGGAAGCCGGCGTGACGCGCGGCTGGGGCAAGATCGCCGGCCGCGACGGCGCGGTGATCGGCATCGACCGCTTCGGCGAGAGCGCGCCCGAAAAGGCGCTGTGGCCGCTCTTCGGCTTCACCGCCGAGAACGTCGCCGCGACGGTGCGCCGAGTCCTGGGCGCCTGAGCCGAGTCCTCGGCGTGTGAAAAGAAATTCGTCGCATCGCGAGCGACTTCTTGCGATGCGGCGACGGGATCGTCGGAATTGTCGTCCGGGAATTTCAGGATGATCGAACGTTGCGCTTGCAAGCGGCAGCGCGTGGTTTAAACCGTGTCGTCGTCGAGCGGGGCCGCGTTCGACCCCGCACTCGAGAAATTCTGAGGAGACCCCGATGCCGCTCGTTTCCATGCGCCAGTTGCTCGACCATGCCGCCGAGAACGGCTACGGATTGCCGGCCTTCAACGTCAACGACATGGAGCAGATCCGCGCCATCATGGACGCCGCGGTCGAGACCGACAGCCCGGTCATCCTCCAGGCCTCCGCCGGCGCCCGCAAATACGCGAGCGAGCCCTTCCTGCGCCATCTGATCCTCGCCGCCCTCGAGCAGTATCCGACCATCCCCGTCGTGATGCACCAGGACCACGGCGCCTCGCCGGCGATCTGCCAGGCGGCGATCCGGTCCGGCTTCACCTCGGTGATGATGGACGGCTCGCTGCAGGCCGACGGCAAGACCGTCGCTTCCTACGAGTACAACGTCGAGACCACCCGCAAGGTGGTCGACTTCGCCCACTCGATCGGCGTGTCGGTCGAAGGCGAGCTCGGCGTGCTCGGCAGCCTCGAGACCATGAAGGGCGACAAGGAAGACGGTCACGGCGCCGAGGGCACGATGACCCGCGAGCAGCTCCTGACCGATCCGGATCAGGCCGCCGACTTCGTCAAGAAGACCCAGGTCGACGCGCTGGCGATCGCCATCGGCACCTCGCACGGCGCCTACAAGTTCACCAAGAAGCCGACGGGCGACATCCTGGCGATCTTCCGCATCAAGGAGATCCACGCCCGCATCCCGAACACCCACCTGGTGATGCACGGCTCGTCGTCGGTGCCGCAGGAGCTCCTCGCCGAGATCCGTGAGTACGGCGGCGACATGAAGGAGACCTACGGCGTCCCAGTCGAGGAGATCGTCGAGGGCATCAAGCACGGCGTGCGCAAGGTCAACATCGACACCGACCTGCGTCTGGCGATGACCGCCGCGATCCGTCGCGTGTTCGGCACCAAGCGCGGCGAGTTCGACCCGCGCAAGTATCTCGGCGAGGCCCAGAAGGCGGCGCAGGCCGTCTGCAAGGCGCGCTTCGAGGCCTTCGGCACCGCCGGCAACGCCTCCAAGATCAAGCCGCTGCCGCTCGAGACCATCGCCGCCGGCTACACCTCGGGCAAGCTCGCCCAGGTCGTGAAGTGAGGAATTCGGCGGACGGGTGAGATGACCCGCCCGCCGCCGCCTTCGAGGAGACGGGCGCGAGCCAACGCGCCGACCCGGGAGAGACGCCGCCGTGGAGCGATCCTCGGCGGCGTTTTCATGTCTGAAATCGGCTCGGCGATCGCGTCGGCGCGGCCGGACGCCTACCCGTCGAGGCCGCGATAGATCGCTTCCGTGATCGGCAGCAGCCGATCGCGCTCGAGCCCGGCGGTGACCGCGAAGCCCCAGCCCCGGTCGATCCACACGAAGGTCGAGGCCTCGCCCTTGCGGCTGTAGCGGAAGGCGGTTTCCTCGCCCGGCGCCGCCTGCACCCACAGCGTCAGCCGCTTGCCGTCGCCGTCCTCGTACATCAGCTGCGCCGCCGCGCTCGCCCCCGCCGGCAACAGCCGCCCGCCGACGAGCTTCCAGCCGAAGCCGCCGAGATTGGGTGCGACGATGCGCCGGCCGAGCCGTTTGGAGAGCCAGCCGAGGAGATGGGTCTCGTGCGCGGCGTCGACCTCGACCGGATGGGCGACCTCGACGACGAAGGTGCGATAGGCGTCGCTGGCGTCCTCCGCCACCACCGCGTGTACCGGTACGTCCCGCGCGGCGATCCCACCGCCGCCGCCCGCCGCGACCAGCCCGGTGCCGAGGCCGGCGACGAACAGCACCAGCGCCGCCGCCGCCGCCCGTCCCCGCGCCACGAATCGCCGCCGCCGCGCGTCGCGCAGGGAGGCGATGCGGAGCCGGCTCGGGATCGGTTCGTCGGCGATCGGCCGCAACCGATCGCGCAGCGCCTGCCGGTCGGCGACCTCGGCGGCGACGCGGGCGGCGAGATCCGGATCCTCGGCGAGGCGCGCCCGCAGCAGGGCGGCCCGCGCCGGAGAAAGCCGTCCGTCGACCGCCGCCGTCAGGTCGTCCTCGCCGATGGGGGATCGGTCGTCGCTCATTTCACACTCCTGAGGGCGACCGGGCGCCCCCTCTCCAACAGGTCGCGCAGGCGCCGGCGTCCGCGCGCCAACCGCGACGTCACCGTGCCCACCGGCACCCCGAGCACCCGCGCGGCCTCCTCGTAACTCAGGTCCTCGACGCCGACGAGCAGCAGCAGCGATTTCTGATCCTCCGGCAACAGGTCGAGCGCGGCGAGGGCGTCGCGCAGCCCGAGGCCGTGCTCCTGATCGCCGGGAGCGGAGGGGGCGTTGCTCTCGTCGAGCTCGATCGCCGGCCCGCGCCGACGTCGCCGGCGCAGGTCGTCGACGTGGAGATTGCGCAGGATGGCGAAGAGCCAGGGCTTGGTGTCCTCGCTCGTCCGCCGCAGCCACCAGCGCGACAACGCGCGCTCGAGGCAGTCCTGCACGAGATCGTCGGCGGCGTCGGCGTCGCCGACGAGAGCCCGGGCGTGGCGCCGCAGCGCCGGGATCAGCGGTTCGAGGACGCTCTCCGCGTCGCTTCGTGACATCGCCTCGCCCTCTCCCTCGGCCGACGATCTCGGTTCGATGCGCCCGCGCTCACGGACGCGCCAGGCTCCAGGCGCCGCCGAGGAAGCCGTCGCCGGTGGTGTCGCCCGGCTTGCCGTCCTTGACCCAGGCGTAGAGCGGCTTGCCCTTGTAGGCCCACTGCTTGGAGCCGTCGTCGCGGGTGATCACCGTCCACTCGCCCATCGCCTTGGCGTCGGCGCCGGCCATCAGCGGCGGCCAATTGGTGGCGCATTGTCCGTTGCAGGCGGCCTTGCCGCCGGCGTCCTTGGCGAAGGTATAGAGCGACATGCCGGCGGTGGTGGTCAACACCTTGCCCTTGGCGGTTTCGCCGACCGCGGCGGGGTCGGCGGCGAAGGCGGCGATCGTGCCGCCGAGGCAGGCGGCGGCGAGGAGGGAGAAGGTCGGGAGCAGTCGCATCGGTGTCTCCATCGCGAAAGAGGGTCGTCACGAAAGGTAGACGACCGCGCCGCCCCGATCCTTCCCCGGCTCGCGAAAAAAATGACGCGACGACGTCCGTCGGCTCACCCACCCGCTGCAGCCACCGAAACGAAGACGGCCGGGGAGGGATCCCCGGCCGTCTCTGCCACATGGGGTGTTCGGCCGTGCCGTCAGCGGATGGGCTGGAGCGGCTTCCACATCGGCTTGTCGCCCGGCTTGCCGGTGTGCGGATTGACGTTGCCGACGGTCGACCAGTTGTCGAGACGGGTGCCGTTCGGCGTGGTGTTGTAGTGGCCGGGCACGTAGACGCCGGAATGGGTCGTGTAGGACCGCACGTAATACTGCCCGCGCGCGGATCCGCCGCCGCTCTTGGCGAGCGCCGGACCCGCGATCAGACCGAGGGCGATGGCGAGAACGAAGGTTGCGCGCATGGTGGCCTCCTTTGGCGCGGCGAGAAGAGCACCGTGTTCGGAGGACTACAATCAGAAATACACATCATGATTTATCATATCTATAGATAGCGAGGCTCTCCGGAGGCCTCGATCGACGCGGTTGACTCTTCCTGTCCGAATGCGCTTCGTGTCGGCCCGGCCGGAGCCGCCGGCAGGTTTCCGGGAGACGCCCCATGCCCGCCCTTTCCCCCGTCATCGCCCCGTCGATCCTCTCCGCCGACTTCGCCCGGCTCGGGGAAGAAGTGACGAACGTGCTCGCCGCCGGCGCCGACTGGATCCATTTCGACGTGATGGACAACCATTACGTTCCGAACCTCACCATCGGCCCGCTGGTGCTGCAGGCGATCCGCCCGATCGTGAAGGCACCGATCGACGTCCACTTGATGGTCGAACCGGTCGACCGGATGATCGAGATGTTCACCGAGGCCGGCGCCGACGTCGTCACCTTCCACCCGGAGGCGACCCCGCACGTCGACCGCTCGCTCGACCTGATCGCCAAGAAGGGCGCGAAGCCGGGCCTCGTGCTCAACCCGGCGACGCCGCTTTCGATGCTCGACTGGGTGATGGACCGGGTCGAGGTGATCCTGCTGATGTCGGTGAACCCCGGCTTCGGCGGCCAGAGCTTCTTGCCCCACGTGCTGGAGAAGGCGCGGCGGGTGCGCGAGCGCATCGAGGCCTCGGGCCGCGCGATCCGGCTCGAGATCGACGGCGGCGTCAAGGTCGACAACATTTCAGAGATCGCGGCGGCCGGGGTCGACACCTTCGTCGCCGGATCGGCGATCTTCGGCAAACCCGATTATGCCGGCGTCGTGCGGGCGATGCGCGCCGAGATCGCGCGCGGTCGCGGCGACACCGTGGCGATCTGATCTCAGCCGCGTCCGAGCCCGGCGACCGCGTCCCACAGCTCGTCGAAACGGTCGATCACCGCGTCCGGCCCGTAGCTGGCGACCGGCGCGTCGGTGTAGCCGAAGGTGACGGCGACGACCGGCACCTCGGCGTTCTTCGCCGCCTTCACGTCGGTGGCGCTGTCGCCGACCATCACGGCGCGGTCGGGCATGCCGCCGGCCCGTGTGATCGTGCCGAGCAGATGGCCGGCGTCCGGCTTCTGCACCGCGAAGGTGTCGCCGCCGCAGATCGCGGCGAAGCGGCTTTCCAGCCCGAGCTCGCCGAGCAGCAGGTGCGACAGCCGTTCCAGCTTGTTGGTGCACACCGCGAAGCGCCAGCCCGCCGCCTCGAACCGGTCGAGCGCCGCCGTCACGCCCGGAAACGGCCGCGAACGGACCGCGATCGACTGGGTGTAGAGCGGGATGAAGCGGTCGAACAGGCGATCGAGATGCGCCGGCTCGACCGTTCGGTCGACCAGCGAGAAGCCGCGCGCGATCATCGCCCGCACGCCGGCGCCCAGCAGCGACCCGGCCTCCGCCCGTGTCATCGCCCGGATGCCCTCGTCGGCGAGAATCACGTTGAGCGTCGCGATCAGGTCGTCGGCGGTGTCGACCAGGGTGCCGTCGAGGTCGAAGACGAGAAGCGGCGCGGTCATCGGGGGCTCCGGGTGGGTCGATCGGGCCGCGACACTAATCCGCCCGTCCGCCGACGCAAACCCCGCCGGCGCCCGGCGCGTCGGATTTTCGCGGCGCCCCCTTCGGGGTGGCGAGGCGGGCCCGGCTGCGCTATGGAAACCCGACGGCCCCGGCCGAACCACCGCCGCGGCCCCCGAGGGACACCGAACGATGAGTGCCGACCTGAAGAAGCGAGCCGCCGCGCGCGCCCTGGACTTCGTCGAGCCGGGCATGCGGCTCGGCATCGGCACCGGCTCGACCGCCGACGAATTCACCAAGCTGCTCGGCGAGAAGGTCGCCGCCGGCCTCGACGTGATCGGCGTGCCGACCTCCGAGCGCACCGCCCGCCTCGCCGCCTCGCTCGGCATCCGCCTCGCCACCCTCGACGAGCTGCCCGAACTCGATCTCACCGTCGACGGCGCCGACGAGATCGGTCCCGGCCTCTCCCTGATCAAGGGCGGCGGCGGCGCCCATCTGCGCGAGAAGATCGTCGCCTCGGCGTCCGCCCGCATGGTGGTGATCGCCGACGCCTCCAAGGTGGTGGCGACCCTCGGCGCCTTCCCGCTGCCGATCGAGGTCGTCCCCTTCGGCCTGCGCTCGACCCTGCTGAAGATCGAGAAGGCCGCCGCCGACCTCGGCCTCTCCGGCGCCCTGACCAAGCGGACGACGGCCGACGGCGGCGATTTCGTCACCGACGGCGGCCACCTGCTGCTCGATGCATCATTTCGCCGAATTCCCGATCCAATGAGCCTTGCGCGCGCGCTGGTGGAGATCCCCGGCGTGGTCGAGCACGGTCTCTTCCTGGGGATCGCCACCGCCGCGGTGGTGGCCCATCCCGACCGAATCGACGTCCTGACACCGTGATCCCGTCGTCTCTCCTCGTCGATCGTTCGGGCGATCGCCTCTCGAGCAAAAGCCAACCGGAGCCTCCGATGATCCATTCGTTCGCTTCCCGCCTCGCCGTCGCCGCTCTCGTCGCCGGCCTCTCCGCTCCGGCCTTCGCCGAGGACTACACCGCCGATCACATGGCGGCGGCTCGGGCGGCGATCGTCGCCAGCCACGTCTCCGACGGTCTCGACAACATCCTGATCTGCGTCGCTCAGCAGACCAAGGCGCTGCTGTCGCGCACCAACCCGGCTCAGTCGAACCTGATCGATCAGCTCACCAACACCGCCGCCCTCGAGCTCGCCGCCCAGCGTCCCGAGCTCGACAAGCAGATCCAGGAAGTCTGGGCCGCCCGCTTCAGCAAGGAAGAGTTGCAGAAGATCGCCGAGTTCTACAACTCGCCGGTCGGCCAGAAGCTCTCCAAGGAGACCGCCGGCATGGTCCAGATGAGCGGCGTCGCCGCCCAGGTCTGGCAGCGCAAGATCGGCGAAGAGATGCTGACCAAGGTGCGCGAGGCCGCCAAGGCCAAGGGCGTCAACCTCTGATCGGACGGACGAACCGGTCCCTCGGGCAACGACGGAGAGCGTCATGGAGTTCGATCGGGATCTGTTCGTGATCGGCGCCGGGTCGGGGGGCGTCCGCGCCGCCCGCATCGCCGCGACCCACGGCGCGAAGGTCTCCGTCGCCGAGGACTACCGCGTCGGCGGCACCTGCGTCATCCGCGGCTGCGTGCCGAAGAAGCTGATGGTCTACGCCGCCCGCTTCGCCGACGACTTCGCCGACGCGAAGGGCTTCGGCTGGTCGGTCGGCGCGACGTCGCATGACTGGGCGGCCCTGATCGCCGCCAAGGATCGCGAGATCGCCCGGCTCGAGGGAATCTACGCCGCCAATCTCGACCGCGCCGGCGTCGAGATCCTGCGCACCCGCGCCCGGCTCGATGGCCCCCATCGCGTCCGTCTCGCCGACGGCCGCGTCCTCACCGCCCGCCACGTCCTGATCGCCACCGGTGGCACGCCGGTGCGCGACGCCGGCTTCCCCGGCTCCGAACTCGCCGCCACCTCCGAAGAGGTGTTCGGCTGGACCCGCCGGCCGGAACGGCTGGTGGTGGTCGGCGGCGCCTACGTCGCGCTCGAATTCGCCTCGCTCTTCGCCGGGCTCGGCACGAAGGTGACGGTGCTCTATCGCGGCGAGGAGATCCTGCGCGGCTTCGACGGCGAGGTTCGTCGTCATCTCCACGCCGCACTCGTCGCGCGTGGGCTCGACGTCGTCACCGGCGACCTGCCCACCCGGCTCGAGCGGACGCCGACCGGTCTGAAGCTCGAGACGCGCGGCGGTCGGGTGATCGAGACCGACGAAGTGTTGCTCGCCGTCGGTCGCCGCCCGGCGACCCGCGATCTCGGTGTCGAGACGGTCGACCTCGCCCTCGCCGCCGACGGCTCGATCCCGGTGACCGGGGCGGCGGCGACCAATCTCCCCTGGCTGCATGCCGTCGGCGACGTCACCGGCCGCGCCGCGCTGACCCCGGTGGCGATTCGCGACGGCCATGCCTTCGCCGACGAGGTCTTCGGCGGGATCCCGCGAGAGGTCTCGCACGAATTGATTCCGACCGCCGTCTTCACCACCCCCGAAGTCGGCACCGTCGGTGTCGGCGAGGAGGAGTTGCGGACGGCCGGGACGGCCCATCTGGTCTTCCGCTCGACCTTCCGCCCGATGCGCGCCACGCTCGCCGGCCGCGACGAGCGGACCTTGATGAAGATCCTGGTCGGCGAGGCGGACGACCGCGTCCTCGGCGTCCACGTCGTCGGTCCCGACGCCGCCGAGATGATCCAGCTGGTCGCCGTCGCGTTGCGGATGGGGGCGAAGAAGGCCGATTTCGATCGCACCATGGCGCTCCACCCGAGCGCCGCCGAGGAGCTGGTGACGATGCGGCAGCCCTCCGATCGCTGGCGTCCCTGAGCCGCGACGGGTCGCCTTCCGGTGGATTCCCTAGGCAGTTGCGGCGATTTGACCGTGCATCGGCGCGGGGCTATTTTCCGCCCGTCGAGGAGGGGCGATCGGAGGGTCGTGCCCGTCGAGCCGAACCCGGGGAGTCAGTCGAAGCAGTCTCGATGATCCGACCACCGGCACGACCGTGATCGCACGATGACACGGCGGCCGGTTCCCCGAAAGACGCGAAGGAACGCGCGCGCGAGATCGCCGTTTCCTCTCGTATCGGTTCGTATCCCCGCATCACCTCCCCGAGGAGGGGCCATGGCCCAGAGCGATCAGGAACACCCGACGTCGACCGCCCCCGCTTCGGCGCGAGCGATCGAGGCGGAGGAGGCGTCGCCCACCCCGTCGTCGTCCGGCGACGACGGCCTCGACGGTGACGCACACGCGTCGACCCACTCCGCCGGCCATGCGCATTCCGGTCTCCTCGCCGCGCTCGGCATCGTCTTCGGCGACATCGGCACGTCGCCGATCTACACCCTCGGCACCGCCTTCAAGGTCGGCGTCATCCAGCCGGTGCCCGCCGACATTCTCGGCTTTCTGTCGCTGATGATCTGGTCGCTCATCATCGTGGTGGGAATATGGTACGCGGTGTTCATCATGCGCGCCGACAACCGCGGCGAGGGCGGCATCTTCGCCCTGATGGCGCTCGCCCACCGCGCCCGACCGAGGCTCGGCACGCTCGTCGCGGTGCTCGGCATCATCGGCGCCTCGCTGTTCTACTGCGACGCGGTGATCACCCCGGCGATCTCGGTCCTGTCGGCGGTGGAGGGCATCGCGGTGGCCGCGCCGGCGCTGGAGCCGGTGGTCCTGCCCTTGGCGGTGGTCATCCTGACGACCCTCTTCGCCGTGCAACGCGGCGGCGCCAGCAAGGTCGGCGGCTGGTTCGGCCCGATCATGCTCGGCTGGTTCGGCCTGCTCGCCGCCCTCGGCCTCAAACAGATCTTCCTCTATCCCGGTGTGATGATGGCGCTCGACCCCCGTTGGGGCATCGCCTTCCTGTTCCACGCCGGTTGGGGCGTGTTCGCGGCCCTCGCCGTGGCGGTCCTGGCGGTCACCGGCGCCGAGGCGCTCTACGCCGACATGGGCCACGTCGGCCGCGACGCGGTGCGCCGGGCCTTCGCCTTCGTGGTCGTGCCGTCGCTGATCCTGGTCTACATGGGGCAGGGCGCCCAGGCGTTGGCCGATCCGCTGCACGGCCACGACGACCCGTTCTTCCAGATGGTGAGCATCCACTTCCAGCCGTTGCTGGTGATCTTCGCCACCCTTGCCACCGTCATCGCCTCCCAGGCGGTGATCTCCGGCGCCTTCACCGTCACCCATCAGGCCGCCCATCTCGGCTTCTGGCCGCGCACCGACACCCGCCACACCTCGGCCGCCGAGCGCGGTCAGGTCTACGTGCCGGTGGTCAACATGGTGCTGTTCATCGCCGTCATCACCATCGTGTTGATGTTCCAGAAGTCGGAGAAGCTCGCCGAGGCCTACGGCTTCTCGGTCACCGGCACCATGGTGGTCACCTCGATGCTGGCCTTCCTGGTGGCGCGCGGGGTGTGGGGGTGGTCGCTGTGGCGAGCGATCCCGACCGTCGCCTTCTTCATGATGTTCGACGTCGGCTTCTTCCTCTCCTGCGCCACCAAGGTGCTGCACGGCGCCTGGTTGCCGTTGGTGATCGGCCTGCTCTTGGTGGTGATCATGGCGGCGTGGCGGATGGGGCGGCTCCGGCTCGCCCAGCGCCGGCGTCACGAGGGCGTGCCGATCAAGATCGCGCTGTCGGCCTTGCGCAGCCCGCGCATCGAGCACGTGCGCGGCACCGCCATCTACATGATGGAGGACCCGGCGCTCGCCCCGCGCTCGTTCCTGCACAACCTGAAGCACAACAAGTGCGCCCACCAGCAGATCGTCTTCATGTCGATCCAGACCACCGAGGAGCCCTGGGTGGCCGCCGACGAGCGGGTGCAGGTGGAGAACCTCGGCGAGGCGATCGCCCTGGTCCGCGTCCGCTTCGGCTTCATGGAGACGCCGGACGTGCCGACCGCCGTCAAGGTGTCGGAGGCGATGGGCGTGCACGTCGACAAGAAGGATCTGTCCTTCTTCGTTTCCCGTGCCCATCTCGTCGAGGGCGAGGAACGCGGCGTGTGGACGTGGCTGCGCGGCCTCTTCATCTTCCTCTATCGCAA
>JAAYVT010000611.1 GCA_012517025.1 Phyllobacteriaceae bacterium
GGTTGGGGGACTGTATGAGGGGGGACCCCGAGCGGGCGTAGTTCAGGGGTAGAACGTCAGCTTCCCAAGCTGAATGTCGTGGGTTCGATTCCCATCGCCCGCTCCAATCCATCCTCTTGATTTCATTTGAATATCATGACTCGGCGGAGACGCCTGGGGTGGGCCATTCGGCCCTGGGTCACCAATAGGTAACCAAACGGATCGAAGTCACGACCGTCTATGGCTCTCGCCGAGCGGTCGGCGGAGGTGCTGTTCGACCGTCTCCGAGGTATTTTGATGCCTGTTTTCGCCTCACACCCCTGAAATTCCAACCCGCCCCTTAGCAAGCCATTCCACCCCACCCTGACCAGGGGTGTCGGGGCACCTTGTCTGTGGCATCTCTTACCTCTGATATGAAATGGAACCGTCCAAGTCGTCCAACGCCGTCCATCATCAATTTTTTCAATGAGTTGGGATGGGGTGAAAGAGGGGCGCCGCCGTCCATCTCCCGTCCAATGTCGTCCAACCCAGCCGATCCGCCGATGCGCGCGAAGGTAGAAGTCGGGGTTCGGAAAAAACAAGTTCCCCTGAATTTCGCGCCGAAAAACACTCGACTGACCCACCGGTCCCCGATTTTCGCCCCCGGACTTTCGATCCCCCCCCTCGTCGGGGTGCAGGCCGGGACGGAGACCAAAGGCTTTCCTCGGTCGCCCTGTATTTCCGCGGGGACGGAAAAATTCTCCGAATGAGATCGCCACCGGTCTTCGCACGCTCGCTCGCCACGACTTTTCACCCCCGGGCCGGGATATCGAAGCGCCGACGCCGCCGCACACCCCGACCGGATCGGGTCGGAGCGGGGCGGTGGTGCTCATCGAAGGAGAAGGGGCGAGGGGACGAAGCGAGCGTCAGGGTTTCGGCGCGGGGGCGATCGAGATCGTCCGAACCCCCGAATGCTTCCGTTCGACGATGAAGCCCTGAGCCCGGAGAACCGGCGCGATGCGGTCGATCCGGTTGCCGAGCGAAGCGGGCGATTGCGGCCACAGACGGAGGCGCTTGATCCCCTCGTCGACACGCAGATTGAGCGCCGCGAAGAGCTCGCTCGGCGTTCCATGCCAGCCGGAGGGATAGGCCGCCCGGATCATGTCGCGGATCGCGACGGCGACCGGGTCGGCCTCGAACGTGGTCTCCGTCGTGTCGGCGAGGTTCGCGGCATAGGCGGCCATGAACGATCCCGTCTCGAAGCCGAGGCCGGGTTCACACGCGGTGGCGAAGCGGGCGAAGTCTGCCATGCGCGGCGTCTTTTCCAACCGCACCGAGGCGAGTCGGCGCAAGCCGGTCGAGAGCCCGTCGAGCAGAGCGCCGAGCACGCGCGGCGCGACGGTCGACCAATCGTCCCAGAACTCGGCTTCGGTGCGCCGCTCGGTCTCTGCGATCGGCCTCAGGCGAACGGTGACGGCACGGGAGGCGAGGTCGGGGCGATCGGTGAGGCTCGGGATGCCGTTCAAGATGATCGGCCGCATCGCCTGGAGGACGGTCTCGTCGCGGTCGGAATGGAGGGTGCGCGAGGCGAAGCCGCCGCCGGTCGAGAGCCGACAGAGCGCATCGGAAAGCCAAGCCGGCACCGATGAGAGATTGTCGAGGGCGAGGACATGGCTGTTGACCGCTCCGACGACGAGATCGCGGTCGTCCTTCGGAACAGCCCGGATCGGCGCGGCGTTCGGATCGACGAGCGAGCGCACCAGCCGCGACACGGTCGACTTGCCGGTGCCCTGTTCGCCGGAGAAGACCAGCACCGGATAGGGACCGCGCGAGCGCAACGCCGCGACGATCCAAGCGACGAGGATATGGAAGTCCTCGTCTCGTTCGGTGTTGACGAAGCGCCTCAGCTCGTCGATCTCGGAACCGCCCTCCGGCTCGGGCAGCGGTCGCATCTGGCCAGTTCGAACGAAGGCGACCGGCGCGCGGTCGACGATCCGCCAACCGTCGGCGTCGATCTCGACCGCGCGCCATGCGGGGTCGCAGAGGTCGAGATAGGCTTTGCCGTCGGCTTCGCCGGCACGAAGGCACGGAATGCGCTCGGGCCCCTTGTAGGCTTGCGCTTCGAGAACGCGGATCGTGTCGTCGAGCGCTTGGCCGCCCGGCGCGAGACCGGTCTCCTCATAGCTTCGCGCCGACAACCAACGCCGGAAGGCTTTCGAGGCGAGCGGCCAACTCTCGCGGTGGTCGCCGACGGGGAATGTCGCATATCCGTCGCCGGCATCGTCGTGCCAGAGGTCGACGCTCCCGCAGAGCTGCATGAGTTGGTCGCGTTGCGCCGGCCGGCGACGGCGCGCGTCTCCGTCGCCGTCGGTCGTGCCTCCACCGCCGCTCGCGGCTTTCTTGCTCTGTCGGCCGGCGGCGCCCTTGGCACGGCGGGCGGCGTCGAGGTCGACGACCGCCGAGGTGCGCGCCGAGGCGACGAGCGCTTCGGCCCGCGCCGTCGTCCAACCCTCGGCTTCGGCGTCGGCCGCGTCCCACCCCTCGGCCACGCCTTCCGGCGGCGTGAGGACCGCGACCGAGGCGGCGCCGGCTTCGCGTGCCAGCCGGGCGACGTCCGCGGCGTAGGCGTCCCCAGGCGCGTCGGCGTCGGGCCAGATCGTGACCCGACGTCCGTCGAGCGGCGACCAATCGGCCTTGCCGGCGGATTTCGAACCGTTCGGCGAGGTCACCACGGCGTGGCCGGGCAGGAGCCGGCCGGCGGCGTCCGCGGCCTTCTCGCCTTCGCAGACGACGACCGGAGCCTTCGGCCGTTCGGCGAGACGGTCGAGACCATAGA
>JAAYVT010000612.1 GCA_012517025.1 Phyllobacteriaceae bacterium
GGTCGCCGAACGCCCCTTCGCGGCGCTCGCGGTGGCCGCCGGCCTGGGGCTCGCCCTGGGCTTCCTGACCCGGCCGGGGAACGGCCGATGAGCGGCACCCGGCTTTTCGGGCTCGACGGCGATCTCCTTCGCCGTCGCGGCGCGATCGCGGTGGTGGCCGCGGCGACGGCGGCGACGGCCCTCCTTCTCGCCGTCGGTTGCCTCGCCTGGGCCGGACAGATCGCGCTCTCGCACCATTATCCGCCGGAGATCGCGGCGCTGATCGTCGCGGCGATCGCGGTCGTGGTGGCGATCCTGGCGGTGATCGGTTGCGCCTCGGTGGTGGCGCGCACCCGCCGCGAGGTCGGACGCGCGGTCGCGGCGAGCGCGGTGGCGACCGTCGCCCCGGCGGCGGTGTCGCTGGCGGTGCGTCACACCCGTCTCGCCGGCGTGGTCGCCGCCGCTGGCATCGGCTTCTGGCTGGCCCGCCGGGCGCGCTGAGCGGCGCGGCGAGGAAAGATCCGATCGTCTCGGAACTCTCGGACGATCGGTGCGTTGATACCGAAAGACCACGGAGGATCGAAGCTCTTCCCCTCGACAAGGAGGTATCCATGACCGCCAAATCGACCGTGATCGCGCTTCTCGGCGCTTCCCTCTTCTTCGTCACCTCGGCCGCGACGGCCACTCTCGCGGTCGACCGCGAGCGCACCAAGTTCCATTCCGCGTCCGATCCGGCGTCCTGTCCGCCGCAGTCCTGCAGCGTGGTGATCAAGACCGCCGCCGGGGGCGCGCCGAGCCGCATCCTCGCCCCGGCCGCGATGCCGAGGAGCGGATCCGGCGCGGGCTTCGTTCTCGTCGCCCAGAACGCCGAGTGACGCCGCGGCGAGCCGCACGAGATCGAGACGAGCGAACCGTCCGCGTTTCCCCCCGTGGCGGCGGTTCGAACCGGAGAGGCGATCGGATCTGCGCCGGATGCGATCGCCTCTCCCGAAACATCGAAAGAGCGGCGCCGATCAATGCGCCGTGGCGGCGATCGGAAAGCGGATCACGGCGGCGGTTCCGACCGGGCGTTCGCTCCATTCGAGCGTCGCGTCCAGGGTCCGGCACATGGCGCCGACGATCTTGGAACCGAGGCCCGACCCTTTGGTCGGCCCTTCGCCGTGCCAACCCACCCCGTCGTCCTCGACCGAAACGGTCACCACGCCCGAGGCCGCCGACACCGCGACCCGGATCTCGCCGCTCTCGGTTTCGGGGTAGGCGTATTTGAAGGCGTTGGTGACGAGCTCTCCGACGGCGATTCCGAGCGAGACGGCGTGGTCGGTCTTCAACACCAGCGGCGCCAGGGTCGAGGCGACGCGATGCACCGCCCCGGTTCCGGCCAGAGAGGCCTGCAACTCGGCGAGCAGGTGGCCGAGATAATCGGAGATCTCGACCTCGCCGACGCTCGCCGACGAATAGAGATGGCGGTGGACGCCGGCGACGGCGGTGATCCGGCTCTGGGTCTCCTGCAGCGCGCGTTTGGCCTCGTCGTCGACGACGAGCGAGGCCTGCATCCGCACCATGGCGGCGACCAAGCCGAGCGAATTGGCGACGCGGTGGTTGACCTCGCGCAGCAACAGTTCGGCCCGATCGCGGGCCTCGCGCACCAGCCGTTCGTTTTCCGCCCGCGCCTTCTTCAGCCGCCAGCGTTCGATCGCCTGTTCGAGGGCGGCGACGAGGAGGTCGTAGAATTCGCCGGAAACGTCCTTGATGACGTAGTCGTCGGCGCCGCTCTTCAGCGCCTCGACCGCCAGATGCGCGTCGGCGGAGCCGGTGACGTAGACGATCGGCGGGCGCCGGTCGCGCGGACCGACGCGCGCCAGGATGTCCAGCCCGGTCTCGCCGGCGAGCGTGTGGTCGAGCGCGATCACGTCGACGTCGCCGGCCTCGATCCGCGCCAGAGCCGCATCGCCGGTCGTCACGTGGACGACGGTGTGGCCGCGCCGGGAGAGCGCCTTGCGCACCAGGGTCGCCAGCGCCGGGTCGTCCTCGACGTGCAGGACCGTCATCGGTCCCGCCAGATCCGTGCCGTAGGGCAAGTCAGTCGACCTCCGGGATCTGCATCACGGCGAGGAACAGGCCGAGCTGCCGGATCGCATTGGCGAAGCTCTCGTAGTTGAGCGGCTTGGTGATGTAGACGTTGGCGCCGAGGTCGTAGCAGCGCTGGATCTCGCGCTGATCGTCGGTGGTGGTGAGGACGATCACCGGCGAGCGCCGGAGATGCTCGTTCGCCTTGATCCGCGCCAGAATGTCGATGCCGGTCATGTCGGGCAGGTTGAGATCGAGCAGGATCAGATGTGAGCGCCCGGCGCTCGCCGTGCCGGACCCGTCGGCGCCGAGCAGATGGGCGAGCGCCGAGGTGCCGTCGCCGAAGGAGACGATCTCGTTGGTGACGCCGGCGCGGCGGATGTTCTTCTCGATGAGACGGGCATGGCCTTCGTCGTCCTCGATCATCACGATCACGACGGGTTTGGGGTCTCTCGTCACGTCTCACCTCTCCTGATGCGCAGCGCCAGATCCTTGGCGACGACCACGCGGAACATCGTACCATTCGCCCCGTCGCTGGAAACCGTGACGTCTCCGCCCAATCGCCGCGCCATGGCGCGGGTGTGGGCGAGGCCGATGCCTTCGCCGGGGCGATCCTGCGGCCCGGCCCGGCGGAACAGCTCGAAGATGCGCTCCCGATCCGCCTCCGCGACGCCGCGGCCGTTGTCCTCGACCTCGAAGATCGCGTCGGCGCGCTCGATTCGCCCGCGCACCACGATCCGTCCCGGCCGCCCGACGACGAGGTACTTCGCCTCGTTGTCGAGGAGATTGGTGAAGATCTGCTCGAGACCGGCGCGATCGGAGACGATGGTCGGAAGCTGTCCCTCGATCGTCACCTCCGCCTCGACCTCGTCGAAGCGCTGGCGGATCGCGGCGACGCAGCCTTCGACCAGATCGCGCGTGTCGAGGCTCTCCGGCTCGAGCAGGCGGCGACCGGCGCGGGAGAGCTTGAGGATCTCGTTGATCAACCCGTCCATGCGGGTCATCGAGGTGCGGATGAAGCCGAGCGCTTCGGGAACGTCTTCCTCGGCGGCGATGTGGGCCTGGGCGACGACGGGATCGGAGCGATCGCCGCCGTGGCGGTCGACGAAGGCGCGCAGCGTCGCCGTCGCGGTCTCGAGCTCGGCGGTGAAGCCCATGATGTTGACCAGCGGCGCGCGCAGGTCGTGGCTGACGATGTAGGCGTAGCGCTGCAGCTCCTCGTTGGCGCGCAGGACGCCGCGGGTACGCTCGCCGACGCGTTGCTCGAGATCCTCGTTGGCCTCGATCAGATCGCGCCGCGCCGCCTCGAGATCGCGCATGTGGCGGCGGATGAAGGCGGCCGCGCCGACGGCGAGGACGACGATCATCGCCACCCCGAGCGAGATCAGGGTGGTCAGCGTCGCCGAGGCCTCGCGCATCCGCTCGGCGCTGCGGATGCGATGCGCGGAAGCGATCTCGCGGACGGCCGCCCCTTTGCCGCGCACCGCGTCCATGATCAGCTTGCCCTGATCGGAGGCGATCACCACCCGCGTTTCGTCGAGATGCCCCGCCTCGACCTCGGCGAGATTGGTCTTCACCAGCTCCATCTTGCGACGTCCGAGCGTCACCAGTTCGTCGATCGCCGCCTCCGGTATCGCCCGACCCTCGTCGATCTCTCCGGCCCTGAGCCGCAATTCGGCGACGTGCCGTTCGAATTCGGCGAGCGTGGTCTCGTAGGGCGCGAGATAGCTCGCGGTCCGCGTGATGATGAAGCCGCGCTGCGCCGTCTCGGCGTCGACGAGGTCGGAGATCACCTCCAGCACCAGGCGGTCGACGCGCGCCGCCTTGAGCGCGTCGCCGGCCTCGCGCTGGGCGCGGCCGGAATAGACGAAGGCGGCCGACACGATGGTGAGCAATGCCACCGCGCCGACCGACAGAAGAACCGCGTTGTAGCCGGCGAAGGATCGCCAGAAGGCTCTCTTCACGCCGCCGCTCCCGCCTCTGCGCCCCGGGCGGATCGCTCCGCCGTCTTCTCGATCTCGCGCTTCAGCCGTTCGACCACGGTGTCGTCCAGATCTTCGATGCCGACCAGATGATCGCGGGCCTCGCGGGTGGCGCAGATGAGTTCGTCGAGCTTCACCTGGATCGCCATCCCGTCCCGATTCTGGGCGTTCTGGATGACGAACACCATCAGGAAGGTGACGATGGTGGTGCCGGTGTTGATGACCAGTTGCCAAGTGTCCGACCAATGGAAGATCGGCCCGGTCACCGCCCAGATCACGATCACCGCGCAGGCGGCGACGAAGGTCGCGGGCCGTCCGGCGAGCATCGACGCCTTGGAGGCGAAGCGGCCGAAGCGCGACGGCGGGGTCTTCTCGAGCGGCATGGGGAACCTCACGGGGGAAACCTCACGGGGGGGGGGGCTCGGACGGGGCGGCGGGCGCCCGCGCGGCGGAGAGCGCCGTCGAGAGCAACGTGTCGACGTCGGCCGAGAGCGAAGAATGGAGCAGTTCGCCGTGTTCCTCGGCGAGCAGCGGCACGATCTTGTCGATCGGCATCTGTTGCGCCAGCACGAACAGCACCGCCTTGCCGGGCACCACGCTCATCGCCAGCTTTCGCATGAAGTCGTCGTCGATGCCGTAGTCGGAGAGCCAACCGCCGAGCGCGCCGGCGGCCGCCCCGGCGGCGGTGCCGACGAGCGGATTCATGAAGACGAGACCGACGAGGCTGCCCCAGAAGGCGCCGCCGAGGGCGCCACCGGCGACGAGGTTGATCGACTGATCGAGGGTCACCTCGCCGGAGGGCTTGCGCACCGCCACCACCAGATCGGCGATCTCGATGGTGCCGCCGCGCGCGGCTTCCTGCAGACGGTCGATGGTCCGACGGGCGGCGTCGGGGCCGTCGTAGACGATCGCGAAGAGTTGGCTCATGGGGTTTCTCCCGAAGTGCGACGTCGCCGGCGAGGGCGTTTTCAGTTCGAACGCGTGAGGCGCGTTTCGGTTCCCTCGGTCAGGCGATCTTCGCGACGAATTTTTCCGAAGGTGGTCAGCAGCCGCCCGAACCCGC
This sequence comes from Phyllobacteriaceae bacterium, assembly GCA_012517025.1. Taxonomy (GTDB): domain Bacteria; phylum Pseudomonadota; class Alphaproteobacteria; order Rhizobiales; family Ancalomicrobiaceae; genus Pinisolibacter. The sequence goes on from JAAYVT010000612.1 coordinate 5,092, forward strand.
GGTCGAGTCGCGCCCCGACGCGATCGCCGCGCACCAGCCGCACCCCGCCGCCGACCCGCTTCAGCGTGACGGTGCGGGTGTGGAAGGCGGCGAGGCTCGGGCGATGGGCGACCGAGATCAACGTCGCCTCGGGCAGTCGCTCGACGAAGGCGCTCATCACCTTCGCCTGCCCGTCCTCGTCGAGGGCGGAGGTGGCCTCGTCCATCACGACGAGATCGGGCCGGCAGAGGAACACCCGGGCGAAGGCGACGCGCTGGCGCTCGCCGCCCGACAGCACGTGATCCCAGCGATCCTCGTCGTCCAACCGTTCGGCGAGGTGGTCGAGGCCGACCAGCGTCAGCGCCTCGTGCGCCGCGTCGTCGGAGAGGTCCTCGCCGCCGTCGGGATAGGCGAGGCAGGCGCGCAACGTGCCGAGCGGCAGATAGGGCGTCTGCGGCAGGAACATCACGGTCCAATCGGGAGGAAGCGCGATCTCGCCCGCTCCCCACGGCCACAAGCCGGCGATGGCGCGGATCAGCGTGCTCTTGCCGGTCCCGGATTCGCCGACCACCATCACCCGTTCGCCGCGCCGGACCACTCCGTCGGCGGCGTCGATCACGGTGGTGCCGTCGTCGCGACGCACCGCCAAACCGCTCAGTCGCAATTCGTCGTGCTCGCTTTCGACCACGGTGATGGTCGAGCCGTCCTCGCCGTCGACGGTGCGGTCGACCTCGTCCATCGCTCCGACCAGCTCGACCAGCCGATTGGCGGCGCCGCGCCAGGAGGCGAGCAGGATGAAGTTGTCCATCACCCAGTTGAGCGCGAGTTGCACCTGCACGAAGGCGGCGGAAATCTGCATCAGGTCGCCGAGGCTCATGCCGCCGGCGACGTATTTCGGCGCGCCGAGCAGCAGCGGCGCGACCGGCATCACCACCGCGCCGACGTTGGTGAGAAGGGTGATGCGGCCGTGATTGCGCGCGATCCCCCACAGGGTCGCGGCGAGGCGACCGACGGTCTCGCCGAGACGGCGCTTCTCCTCGTCCTCGCCCTTGACCAGGGCGATGCTCTCGGCGCTCTCCCGCACCCGGGTCAATTCGAAGCGCAGGTCCGCCTCGGCGGCGTTGGTCGCCTCCACCGCCGCGATCAGGGGACGCCCGATCACCCAGGTCGACGCCGACATCACCGTCGCATAGACGACCGCCAGCAGGACGAAGGCAAAGGGGACCGAGACGGCGTGCCCGAGCACCGGCAGCTCGACGGTGCCGCCGACGAAGGCGAGAACGCCGATGAAGGTCGCGGCGGCGAGCAAGGCGTTGAACAGGCCGACCGTCATGTCGACGAGCGGCGCCAACGCCTGTTTGAGATCCTCCGACATCCGGGCTTCCGGATTGTCGAAGTCGCCAGAGGAGACCTCGAGTTTGTAATAGGTGCAGTCGCCGAGCCAGCGCCCGACCAGCGACGTGGTGAGCCAGCGCCGCCATTCCGCCTGCAGGCCGAGCCGCAGCCGGGTCAGCACCAGATTGATCCCGCCGCCGACCGCCACCAACCCGGCGAACAGCGCCAGGAGGCCGACGATCGTGCCGAGATCCTTGCGGTCGAGCGCGTCGAAGAAGCTCTTGTTCCAGCGATTGACGCCGTAGAGCAGGGCAACGTTGACGACGACCAGCGCCGCCACCGCGGCGGTCAGTCGCCGAGCGACGGCGCGCGCCGAACCGGTCCAGAACGGCAGCGCGACGGCGGTGAAAGACGGGGTGGGCGCCACCTCGACACCGGCTTCCGGCGTCGGCGAGACGACGTTCGACATCGAGGCGACGTCCTTTCACGAGACGAGGGGGCGGCGCGGGCCACCCCCTCCGAAGGGTTCGCCCGCGCTCACATGCCGTGCAGGAACTGCGACACGAACGAGATCAGGAACAGGATCAGGAACACGCCGAAGAGGATGCGGGCGATGCCGGCGGAGGTCGCGGCGATGCCGGTGAAGCCGAACACGGCGGCGATCAGCGCGACCACCAGGAAGACCAGAGACCAGTGCAACATGGGAAGTTCTCCTCTCGAATTTCCCCTGCAACGCACGTCCCGCCGGGAAGGTTCCCGTCGGATCGGCGAAATCATCCGCCGCAGAAAAAATCTGCGGATCGGTCGGAACCTCCGCCAGAGCCGGGCGTTGTCGCAGCAGGACGTCGAGATCTTCGCCTCACCGGCGTCGTCCTCGGCACCGAACACTCGATTTCAACGAACGCCGGACCGCGCGAGATCGCCTCGCGGCGGGACGGGAAAGGACGAAGTCATGGCCAACGTTTCCTCAGTTCTGCAGTCCAAGCCCAAGAGCGAGAGCATCGGTACCGGTCTCGACGAGGCCGCCCGCGCCAAGATCGCCGCCTCGCTGCAGTCGATCCTGGGCTCGACCTACCGGCTGCTGGTCAAGACCCAGATCCATCACTGGAACGTGGTCGGCCCGCTGTTCCATCCGATCCATCTGTTGACCGAGCAGCACTACGAAGACCTGTTCGCCGCCGTCGACACCATCGCCGAGCGCATCCGCGCCCTCGGCCATCCGACCGAGGCGCCGCAGATCGGGACCGAGAAGACCAAGGTCGCCGAGATGAGCGCACACGAACTCCTCGCCGACCTGGTCGCCGACCACGAGGCGCTGTGCCGCGAGATGCGCGAGGTGGCCGCCGCCGCCGAGGAGGTCGACGACATCGTGACCAACGACATGCTGGTCGCCCGCCTCACCTTCCACGAGAAGGCGATCTGGATGCTGCGGGCGATGCTCGCGAACTGATCGTCCGACCTCCGGTGCCGCCTCGCGCCGCGACGCGCGGGGCCGCCCCGCCCACCCGAAAGGAAAACGCCATGGGACGCGGTATCCTGCTCTGGCTCCTCGGCGTGCCGATCCCGATCATCATCTTGATCGCCCTGCTCTATCGCTGAGGGAGACGTCACGTGAACAAGATCGTTCCCCTGGTTCTGGGGTCCGTGCTCCTCGGAACCACCTTCGCTTCCGCCGCCGAGGCGGCGGAAGGCTGGGCTCGCTCCGGCTCGCGTCTGCGGGCCGGTCCGGGCTCCTCCTATCCCGCCATCACCCGCGTGGTCGCCGGCGAGACGTTGGAGGTCTACGGCTGTCTGCGCGACTGGTCGTGGTGCGACGTCTCCACCGGCGACGACCGAGGCTGGTTCCCCGGCAGCCGCATCGCGCTCGCCCGCGACGGGCGGCGGGTGGCGCTGCCCGGCGTCGCGGCGCTGTTCGGGCTGGGTATCCTCGGCTTCGAGCGCGACGTCTATTGGCGCGACCATTATCGCGACCGTCCGTTCTACGGCCGGTTCGAGCGCGAAGATCGTCGCTACGCTCCCGAGCCCCGGCGCGCCGAACCGCCGCGTTTCGAGGCCGCGCCGCGGTTCGAACCGGCACGGCCGCGCGGTGACGTCCATCGGCCGGAGGGTGGTTTCCGCCCGCCGCACGGCGACGTTCGTCGACCGGTGATGGAACCGCGTGCGCCCCGACCGCAGCGGCAAGAGTACGGCGGCGGAGCGAGGCCGATGCGGCCGCCGGACGCCGGGACCCATGCCGTGCAACCCCGGCCGCCGCAGTCCGTCTGCACGCCGCCGGATCCGGGTTGCCGTTGACCTCGTTCCCCGCCGGCTCGACGCGAGCCCGGCTCTTCGTTTCGCGAAAGGATCCGAGATGACCTCTCTCTGCGTCTTCACCCCCAAGCGCGTCGCGCTGTTCTCCACCCTGGCGGTCGCGCTGTCGCTCTCCGCCTGTGCCGACCCGCGCGACCAGCGCATGCTCGACGGCGACCTGATCGGCGGCGCCGGCGGCGCGGCGATCGGCGCGGTGGCGACCGGTACGGGCGGTGGTGCGGTCGTCGGCGGCGTCGCCGGCGCCGCCGCCGGTGCCGTCATCGCCGACGCCACCCGGCCGCGGCATGCCGGCAAGACCTGCTGGTGGTCCGACACGATGCAGCGCCGCGTCTGCCGCTATCGCTGACGGTTCGTCCCGGCCGCCCTCCGCCCCGCCGAGGGCGGCCGCTTTCGCATCGGTTCCCTCGACCGGAGGTGACGCAGTCATGTCGTTTCAGAGCGAGATCACCCGTGAAGTCGTCGCCGGCGATCCCGCCCGGCTGGGCGCCACCTGGGACGGCGAGGGCACCAACTTCGCCCTGTTTTCCGCCCATGCGGAAGCCGTGGACCTCTGCCTGTTCTCACCCGAGGGGATTGAGGTCGAGCGCATCCGTCTGCCGGAGTACACGAACGAGATCTGGCACGGTTACGTCCCCGGCGTCGCGCCGGGCACCCGCTACGGCTTTCGCGTGCACGGTCCCCACGATCCCGAACGCGGCCACCGCTTCAACCCGAACAAGCTGCTGATCGACCCCTACGCCCGCGCCCTCGACGGCGGCATCGCCTGGGGGCAGGCGGTCTACGGCTACGTCCACGGCGACGAGGCGCGCGATCTCTCCTTCGACGCCACCGACAGCGCCGGCTCCATGCCGAAATGCGTCGTGGTCGATCCGAACGCCCTCGATTGGAGCGGCGACGTCGCTCCGCGCGTGCCGTGGGACCGCACCATCTTCTACGAAACCCACGTGCGCGGCTTCACCAAGCTGCATCCGGCGGTGCCGGAAGAGCTGCGCGGCACCTTCGAGGGGCTCGGGCACGAGGCGATCGTCGCCTATGTGAAGAGCCTCGGCGTCACCTCGGTCGAATTGATGCCGATCCATTGGTTCGCGAACGACGACCATCTCCAGGCGAAGGGGCTCTCCAACTACTGGGGCTACAATTCGCTCGGCTTCTTCGCCCCGGCGAACCGCTACCTCGGGCCGAAGGGCCTCGCCGGGTTTCGCGACATGGTGCGCGCCTTCCACGACGCCGGCCTCGAGGTGATCCTCGACGTGGTCTACAACCACACCGCCGAGGGCAACGAGATGGGCCCGACGCTCGCCTTCAAGGGCATCGACAACTTTTCTTACTACCGCACCATGCCGGACGAGCCGCGGTGGTACATCAACGACACCGGTACCGGAAACACCGTCAACACCTCGCATCCGCGCGTCCTGCAGATGGTGCTCGACAGTCTGCGCCACTGGGTCGAGACGATGCACGTCGACGGCTTCCGCTTCGACCTCGGCACCATCCTCGGACGCGAGCCGCACGGTTTCGATCCGCGCGGCGGCTTCTTCGATGCGATCGGGCAGGATCCGGTGCTCTCCCGCGTCAAGCTGATCGGCGAGCCGTGGGACATCGGGCCGGGCGGCTATCAGGTCGGCGGCTTCCCGCCGGGCTGGGCGGAGTGGAACGACAAGTATCGCGACACCGTGCGCGACTATTGGCGTGGCGAGGAGGGGGTGATCCCCGATTTCGCCGCCCGCGTCACCGGCTCCGGCGACGTCTACGATCAGCGCGGGCGTCGACCGTGGGCGAGCGTCGACTTCGTCACCGCGCACGACGGCTTCACCCTGAACGACCTCGTCTCCTACGACCACAAGCACAACGAGGCGAACGGCGAGGACAACCGCGACGGTCACTCCGACAACCGCTCCTTCAACCACGGGGTGGAAGGGCCGACCGACGACGTCGACATCCGCGCGGTCCGCGAACGTCAGAAGCGCAATTTCTTCGCCACACTGTTGTTGTCGCACGGCACGCCGATGCTGCTCGCCGGCGACGAGTTCGGCCGCACCCAGCAGGGCAACAACAACGGCTACGCTCAGGACGGCGAGATCTCGTGGGTCGATTGGCAGATCGACGACGCCGGCGCGATGCTGACCGACTTCGTCCGCCAACTGACCGCGCTGCGCGCCCGACAGCCGTTGTTGCGCCGCGCCGGCTTCCGGGACGGCATGGTCGTCGACTGGCTCAACCCGACCGGCGGATCTCAGACGCTGGAGGCCTGGGACGATCCCGGCGCCACCACCGTCGGGCTGCGCCTGTCGCGCTCCGATCTCGACGGGGTGGTCGAGTGGAACGACGTGCTGATCCTCTTCAACGCCCACGACGACGTCGTGCCGTTCGTCCTGCCGCAGCGTGACGGTCGGCCGTGGAGCGTGGTGATCGACACCGCGCGAGGTGCGGTCGCGGTGTCCTCGACGGGCGGGGAAACCCAGCCGGCCGTCGTCGAGGACGGCTTCGATCTGGCGCCGCGCTCGCTCGTGCTGATGGCGTGACCCTCGGTTCGTCGAGCCTCGAGGACGCCGCCCCGCCGCGGCGTCGCTCGCGTTCGGCGGTTCTCACGGAGACTGGACGATGCGTCTGTTTCGCTGCGACGCCTGCGACAACACCGTGCATTTCGACAACACCGTCTGCGTCGCCTGCGCCCGCCGGCTCGGTTGGTTTCCCGACGCCTTCGCCATGACCGCGCTGGAGCCGGTTGGAGACCACCTCCGCTCGCCGCATCTCGGCCGCGACTTCGTCTATTGCGCCAACGCCGCCCACGACGCCTGCAACTGGCTGTTGCCGATCGAGCGGGCCGGCGAGCTGTGCCCGGCCTGTCGCCACAATCGCACCATCCCGGCCCTCGACGTCGCCGACAATCTCGCCGCCTTCCGCCGCATCACCCGCGACGAACGCCACCTGTTCTATTCGCTGCTGCGCTGGGGGCTCGACGCGCCGACCAAGAGCGAGGATCCGGTCGCCGGTCTCGCCTTCGACTTCCTCGCCGACGCGGTCGCCGCCGACGGCACCCTCGTGCCGGTGACGACCGGCCACGCCGACGGGGTGATCACCCTGGCGATCTCGGAGGCCGACGACGCCGAACGGGAACGACGGCGGACCGATCTCGGCGAGCCCTATCGCACCCTGCTCGGCCACTTCCGGCACGAGATCGGGCACTATTTCTGGGATCGGCTGGTACGCGACGGTGGCCGGCTCGACGCCTTTCGGGCGGTCTTCGGCGACGAGCGTGCCGACTACGGCGCGGCGCTCGCCCGGCACTACGACCTCGGGCCGCCGCCGAACTGGTCGCAGAACTTCGTCAGCGCCTATGCCTCGGCGCATCCGTGGGAGGATTTCGCGGAGACCTGGGCGCATCACATGCACATGGTCGACGCGTTGGAGACGGCGCGCGCCTTCGGGCTCGAACTGGCGCCGCACGGTGCGGCCGGCGAGACGTTGGCGCTGGAGGTCGACTTCGACCCCTACCGGGTCGCGGACTTCGGCCGGCTGGCGACGGCGTGGCCGCCGCTGACGGTGGCGCTCAACGCGATCAACCGATCCCTCGGCCAGCGCGACGTCTATCCGTTCGTCTCCACCCCGACGATCGAGGCGAAGCTCGCCTTCGTGCACGGGCTGCTGCCGTCGGTGTGAGGACGGCGATCGCGCCGTCGCCGGGTTCGGCCCGCGACGCCGGGCTTCGAACTCGGTCTCATTCGACCGCCTCGTGGCGGACACGGGCGAGGCTGACAGCGCCGGCGATCGCGGCGCCGACGGCGGCCAGTGCCAGCGCGACGTTGGGGGCGTCGCCGAGCGGCACCGCCGCGAACACCAGCGACATCGAGATGGCGCCGAGGGTCTGGCCGACGAGGCGCGCCGTCCCCTGCATGGCACCGGCGGCGCCGCTGCGTGCCTTGGGGGCGGAGAGCAGCAGGATGCGGTTGTTCGGCGTCTGGAACAGGCCGAAGCCGATGCCGGCGACGATCGTGCCGATCAGAAAGGTCGTGCCGGTCGGATCCGGCGGGCTCAGCCCGACGATCGCGAGGCCGACGGCGAGCAGCCCGCCGCCGGCGGAGCAGAGCCAGGCCGTCTCGACGCGATCGGAGAGCCAGCCGGCGATCGGCGCGACCACCGTCACCGCCGCCGGCCACGGCATCATGTAGAGCCCGGCGAGGGCCGGCGACATCGCCAGCGTGTGCTGGAGGTGGAAGGGGAGGGCGACGTAGCTCAGCATCTGGGCGGTGAAACAGGCGATCGACGCGATCACCGCGAGACGAAACGCCGGTTCCGCCAACAGGTCGGTCGGCACCACCGGGGCAGGGCTGCCCCGTTCGAGGCGCAGCACCGCGACCAGGCAGAGGCCGGCGGCGGCGATCAGCGCCGCGCCGATCGCCGGGGTGTCGGCCATCCGGTCGGCACCGGCGAAGAACAGCAGGAACATCAGCGCGTCGACGATCAGCACCCGGCGGTTCGGCGACCGCCGGGTGCCCGCCGTCTTCGGCAGGACCCGGCCGGCGGCGAGGATGACGAGGCCGATCGGCAGGTTGACGGCGAAGAGCCACGGCCAATGCGCCACCGCGAGGATCGCGCCGGCGATGCCGGGGCCGGCGGCGGAGGAGACCGCGACGGTCATGGCGTTGAAGCCGATGATGGTGCCGAGCAGGCGTTGCGGCACCGCGTGGCGCAGGTTCATCGTCGCCAGCGCCATGACGGCGCCGCCGCCGAGCCCTTGGCCGAAGCGGGCGGCGACGAGGACCGGGAGGCTGCCGGCGAAGGCGCACACCGCCGACCCGACCGTGAACACCGCGACGCCGATCAGGAAGACGCGGCGCGGACCGTGGGTCTCGCCGAGCGCGCCGCAGGGCAGCAGCGCCACCAAGACGGCGAGCTGATAGCTCGACACCACCCAGACGGTGTCGGCGGGGTCGGTGCCGAAGGAGGCCGCGATGGTCGGCAGCGCGACGTTGGCGATGGCGCCGTCGAGCACGACCAGCACCAGCGTCAACAGCAGCACCGCCACCGCGAAATTGCGGCGCGGCGCCGGCAGGCCGTCCTCGGCGGTTTCGACGGAAGGGGACACGGACATCGCGACGGCCTCGCTCTCTCGGTGCCCCACCGATAACGGCGATCGGGACAGCGCACCAGACGCAAGCGATTCAAGGGACCATTGCGTCGAACGCCTCTCGTCGCTAGACGAAGACGATGTCCGATCTCGATCTGAACCTCCTCGTCGCGCTCGACGCGCTGCTGACCGAGAAGAGCGTCTCGGCTGCCGCGCGACGGCTCGGGCTCAGCACTTCGGCGACGAGCCGCACCCTGGCGCGGCTCCGCGCCGCGACCGGCGATCCGCTGTTGGTGCCGGCCGGGCGCGCCCTGGTGGCGACGCCGCATGCCGAGGCGATCGCCGGGCGGGTGCGGGAGCTGACCGACGCCGTCCGGACGATCTTGGCGCCGCCGCCGCCGCTCGACGTCCGCGATCTGCGTCGCGACTTCACCATTCGCGCCAACGAGGCCTTCGTGCTGCTGCACGCCGCTCGGCTCTCCGCCGCGGTGGCGAAGGCGGCGCCGGGGGTGCTGCTGCGGTTCGCCCCGAAGCCGGAGAAGGAGATCCGCTCGCTGCGCGAGGCGGCGGTCGACCTCGACATCGGGGTGATCTCCGGCGACGGCGGTGAGCTGCGGGGGCAGGCGTTGTTTCGAGACGGCTTCGTCGGCATCGCGCGGATCGGGCATCCAATCCTGGCGGCGCCGCCTTCCGCCGCCGACTTCGTCGCCTGGGGGCACGTGGTGGCGTCGCGGCGGGGGCTGTTTTCCGGGCCGGTCGACGCGCCGCTCGCAGCCCTCGGCCTCACCCGTCGGGTGATGGTGGTGGTGCCCGGCTTTCCGGCGGTGGCGGCGGTCACGGCCGCCTCCGATCTGCTCGGGTTGGTGCCGCGTTCGTTCTGCCGGGCGGGCGCGATCGGCGCGACGGCGATGTTCGAGTTGCCGGTCGCCACGCCGGAGATCGTGGTGTCGCAGACGTGGCATCCGCGGATGGACGCCGATCCCGGTCACCGCTGGCTGCGCGGGCTGATCTTCGAGGCGTTCCACGGGTAGACGGCGCCGAGGCGCCGCGCCGCCGTTGACAATTCGAAGGATCTCAAAGTATCGCTGAGGAAGAGGTCGCTCGAAGACTGCCCCGAGGCGGTCGCGTCACCGCGCCGGAGCCGTCCGAACGATCGACGACAAGAAGAATGCCGCGGCATCGCGCGACGGGCTCGAGTCCGTCGTCGCGGACGACGGCGACGAGACATCCACCGAGGATGTTCTGGGAGGAAGGCATGGCTCGGCTGCCGAGGACGCAGCCGCTCTCCGCCGGCGGCGAGAGAGTGGTGCGGCGTGCCTGGGAACGCTTCCTGTCCGGTGACGGTGTGCCGCGAGACGCCGTGCGCCGGATGGTCGAGGATTCCTGGCGGCGATGCCTCGATCACGGCGTCGATCCGATCCGCCGCGCCGCGCCGCTGGCGGTTTCCGACGAGGAGGTCCACACCCTGCTGCGCCGGCAGGTCGATCTCGTCGAGGCGGCCCGGCCGGTGATGGCGCAGGCCCGCGAATTCCTCTCCGAATCCGGAACCATGATGATCCTGACCGACCCGCAAGGGGTGATCCTGTCGGTCGAAGGCGATCCGGCCGCCAAGGATCAGGGTCGATCGGTGCATCTGATGCCCGGCGCGTTGTGGACCGAAGGGGTGAGCGGCACCAACGCCATCGGCACGGCGCTGGCCTCCGGCAAGCCGGCACAGATCTGCGCGGCCGAGCACTTCTGCGAGGGCGTCAAGCAGTGGACCTGCTCGGCGAGCATCATCCGCGACCCCTACGACGGCACGGTGGTCGGCGTCCTCGACGTCTCCGGTCTCTCCGGCCACCACAATTCCCACTGCCTCGCCCTGGTCGTCACCGGCGCCGGGCGGATCGAGACCCGGCTCGCGGCGCTCGAGATGGAGAAGCGCGCCCGCCTGCTCGACGTCACCCTGAGCGGCTCCCGGCGTCGGGGCGACGGCGGTCTGGTGGTGTTCGACCGGCGCGGCCGGATGGTGCGCGCCGACGAGGGCGCCAGCCTGTTTCTCGAGACGATCGGGCTCGATCTCGGCGCCTGCGGCGCACTGCGGCTGCCGCTCGTCGGCGGGGCGGCGGACTTCGAGGCGCGGGCGCTGCCGGCGTGGCTGCGTCCCGACTGGATCGAGCCGGTGATCGATCGCGACGAACGGCTCGGAACCGTGCTGGCGCTGCCGCCGTCCCATCCCGCCGCCCGCATCGCCGCCGCTGCCGCGCCGCGCGAGACGGCGCCGGAGACCGCGAGCATCGTCGGCCGCAGCGCCGTGATGGAACAGGTCAAGACGCGGGCGCTGCAGCTCGCCAAGCTCACCGTTCCGACCCTGTTGCTCGGGCCGACCGGGTCGGGCAAGGAGGTGCTCGCCCGCGTGCTGCACGACGCAGGACCGCAGGCGAAGGGGCCGTTCGTGCCGCTCAACTGCGGCTGCATGACCCGCGATCTGTTGGCGAGCGAGCTCTTCGGCTATGTCGATGGCGCCTTCACCGGGGCGCGGCGCGGCGGCATGGTCGGCAAGTTCGAGGCCGCCGACGGCGGCACGCTGTTCCTCGACGAGATCGGCGAGATGCCGCTCGATCTGCAGGCCCACCTGCTGCGGGTGCTCGAGGACGGTGCCGTCTATCGGCTCGGCGAGAACCGGGCGCGCAAGGTGCGGGTCCGCGTCGTCGCCGCCACCAACCGCGACCTGCGCGCCGAGGTGGCCGAGGGCCGCTTCCGCATGGATCTCTACTATCGGCTCGCCGTCACCGTGCTGCGGCTGCCGCGGCTGGACGAGCGGCGCGAGGACATCCCCCTCCTGGTGCAGCATTTCCTCGATCAGGGCATGCGTCGCTTCGGCACCGAGCGGAAGCTGCCGACCCACGACCTGATGGACCTGCTGACCGCCCACCCGTGGCCCGGCAACGTGCGCGAGCTGCGCAACGTGGTCGAGGGCATGCTGCTGCTCTCCCAGAGCGACACGCTCTCCCGCGCCGA
>JAAYVT010000613.1 GCA_012517025.1 Phyllobacteriaceae bacterium
CAGGAGCATCGCTGGACCGCCTGTCCGATCTCGCGCCAGATCGCCCGGCGCTGGCTGACCGAGCTGACCCTGCGCCAGTTCCTCGACGTCGTCGATCGCGTCGCCGCGGAGAACCAATGGAAATACCGCCGGGCGTTCTGGAACGCGCTGTGGGAGAAGGACGCCGTCGACGCCGCTTGGGTGATCTTCGAGAGCCACGGCGCGCACGAGGCCCGCCGGATGTTCGGCGAGGAGATCGAATTCGGTCGCTTCGACGGGCCGGTCCAACCCGGCCACGCGGTCCTGCTGATGAAGATCGGCCGGCTGACCGTCGCCGAATGGAGCCACGCCAGCCCTTGCACCGTCTGGGACGCCGCCCGCGACGAGCACGGTCCGCCGCTCTACCGCGCCCTCTACCCGCCGGAGACCCTCAAGAAGCCGCATCTCGCGGCGACCTCCGAGGACGACCTCGCCGGGCGCGGCGTGTTCTATCACCGCGGTTCGGCGAGTTACGCCTGGCAGGAGCGCATCGCCGACTTCCTGCGGCGACACGCCCGCGTCAACCTGACCCGAAACAGCTACTGGGTTCGCTGAAGGCACGGGCGAGGCGCGAGACCTCTCGGACGATCGTCGGGCGGGTCGCGTTCTTCCCGATCGCTTCTCGGCTCCGCTCGTGCCAGAGTGCCGCCGTTCGGGTGCCCGGCGCGAGCCGGGAGAATCGGGAAGGCGGGGAAGGTCCGCCACGTGCCCAACGCCGTGAAGGGGATCGACCGCGCAAAATCAGCCACTGGCTTCGGCCGGGAAGGCGCGCGGATCGAGGTGAACCTCAGTCGGAAGACCGGCCCGGACGACCCACTCCGACCCGTGGACGGGGGAGGAGCAACCGTCGATCCATGAGGGGAACCATGGACACGAAAGTGCTCGCCGTTCCGGCGCTTCTCGATTCCGTCGTCACGCTCGCCGATTTCCGCCGCCTCGTCGCCGGGATGCCCGGCCCCGATCGCGTCGCCGCCGCCGCCTTCCGCGCCCGCGACGTCGAACTCACCAAGATCCCGGGCTCGCTCGGCCGGCTCGAGGAAATCGGCGAATGGCTCGCCACCTGGTCCGGCCGCACCCCGCCCCGGGTCGAGGCGCCGCTCGTCGCCGTCTTCGCCGCCAACCACGGCATCGCCGCCAAGGGCGTCTCCGCCTTTCCGGCGGAAGTGACGGTGCAGATGGTCGCCAACTACGCCGCCGGCGGCGCGGCGATCAATCAGTTCTGCAAGGCCGGCGGCCTCGCCCTCGAGGTCCACGCCCTCGACCTCGACCACCCCACCCCCGACGTCTCGGAGACCGACGCCTTCGACGAGGCCGGCCTCGTCGCGGCGTTGCGCGCCGGCTTCGCCTCGGCGATCGGCGGCACCGACCTGCTGTGCTTCGGCGAGATGGGCATCGGCAACACGGCGATCGCCTCGGCGATCTTCATGGGGCTGACCGGCGGACCGGCGGAGGACTGGGTCGGTCCCGGCACCGGCGTCGTCGGCCCGGCGCTCGCCGCCAAACGCTCCGTGGTGACGCAGGCGGTCACCCGCATCGGCGACGAGCGCGAGCCGCTCGAGGTGCTGCGCCGGCTCGGCGGCCGCGAGATCGCGGCGATGGTCGGGGCGATCGTGGCGGCGCGTCACGCCCGCGTACCGGTGATCGTCGACGGCTTCGTCACCACCGCCGCCGCCGCCGTGGTGCACGCGCTCGATCCCGCCGGCATCGACCACTGCGTCTTCGCCCACCGCTCCGCCGAGCCGGCGCATCGCCGCATCCTCGAGCGGATGGGCAAGGAGCCGCTGCTCGACCTCGGCCTGCGCCTCGGCGAGGGCACCGGTGCGGCCGCCGCCGCTCATCTCGTCCGCCTCGCCGCCGCCTACCACGCCGGCATGGCGACTTTTGCGGAGGCCGGCGTCTCCAACAAGGAGTGACGCCGTCACCGTCCGGCCGGCCGCTTCATCGAGCGGCCGGCCGCTCTTTACCGAGATCCTCTGGCGCCGGCGATCGCCGACGTGCATGCTTCGCCCCGAGGCGCGCGACGACCGCGCGCGACGAGCGGAGCGAGGGGACGATGACGCCGTTTTCGACCGTGCGGGCACGCGCCGAGGCGCGCAAGGGCGGCCCCGAGGCGCTCGCCGCGCTGCTGCCGCCGGCCCCCGATCGCACCGCGCTTTCCGCCCTCCCCGACGACCGCGTCCTCGCCGAAATGGCCAAGCGCGTCTTCTCCGCCGGCTTCGTGTGGCGGGTGATCGAGGCGAAGTGGCCGGGGTTCGAGGAGGTGTTCCTCGGCTTCGATCCCACCCGCCTCGTCTTCGAGCCGGACGAGTTCTGGGAAGTCGCCGGCCGCGACGAGCGAATCGTGCGCAACGGCGCCAAGATCCTGTCGGTGCGGGCTAACGCCCGCTTCGTCGTCGAAGTGGCGAAGGCGCACGGCTCCTTCGGCCGCTTCCTCGCCGATCGGCCGTCCTCCGACGAGATCGGACTGCTCGACGACCTCGCCAAACGCGGCAGCCGCCTCGGCGGGGCGACCGGACAGATGTTCCTGCGCTTCGTCGGCTGGGACGGTTTCGTCACCTCGCGTGACGTCGTCGCCTGCCTGCGCGACGCCGGCCTCGACCTCCCCGACGAGGTCAAGTCGAAACGCGACCTCGCCGCCGTCCAGGCCCAATTCGACCGCTGGCACGCCGAGACCGGGCTGCCCTACGCCCACCTCTCCCGCATCTGCGCGATGTCGATCGGCGAGAACCACGGCGAGCCGGAGGACGACTGAGCCGCGCTCATCGCCGGCTCACGCCACCCGGCTCAATTCCGCCATGCCGTCGTCGAAGGCGACGGCGGGGCGCCAGTCGAGTTCGCGGTGCAGACGCGAGCTGTCGGCGGTGATGTGGCGGACGTCGCCGAGACGCCAACGTCCGCTCACCACCGGTTCCGGCCCGCCGGTCGCCTGCGCCAGCGCCACCGCCATGTCGCCGACGGTGCGCGGCGTGCCGGAGCCGACGTTGAAGGCGCGCACGCCCTCGACGTGGCGCTCGGCGGCGCGGATGGTGGCGGCGGCGACGTCGCGGACGTGGACGAAGTCGCGGCGCTGGCCGCCGTCCTCGTAGACCGTCGGGGCGGCACCGCGCCGCAGCGCCGACAGGAAGATCGCCGCGACGCCGGCATAAGGCGTGTCCTTCGGCAGGCCGGGGCCGTAGACGTTGTGGTAGCGCATCGCCGCCACCGAACCGCCGGTCGCCCGCGCCCAGTTGGCGGCGTAATATTCCTGTACCGCCTTGCTGGTGGCGTAGGCGTTGCGCGGATCGAACGGCGTCGCCTCGTCGACGAGGCGGGGTGCGAGCGGGCGCCCGCAGTGCGGACACGGCGGCTCGTAGTCGCCGCGCGCCAGCGCCGCCTCGAGCCGCGGCGCCGGGCGGACCGCGCCGTGCTCGGGGCAGAGCGCCTCGCCCTCGCCGTAGACCACCATCGAGCTCGCCAGCGTCAGCCGACCGACGCCGACCCGCGCCATCGCGGCCAGAAGCTCCGTCGTGCCGACGTCGTTGGTCGAGGCGTAGTCGGGCATGTCGGAGAGGTCGACCCCGAGGCCGACCTTGGCGGCGAGATGGATCACCGCCTCTCGCCCCTGCAGCGCCGCGTCGAGCGCCGCACCGTCGCGGACGTCGATCCGGTGGAAGGCCACGTCGCGGGGCCGACGCCAGTCGGTCGGCCCGCGATGAACGTCGGGGCGCAGGGAATCGAGGATCGCCACCTCGTGGCCGCGATCGAGGAGGCCGTGGACGACGTGGGTGCCGATGAAGCCGGCGCCGCCGGTGACGAGAATGCGCATGGGTCGGTCCTTTCAGCGGCGGTCTTCGACGGACGGCAGGGCGAAGGCGGCGACCGGCGCCGGCACACGCCGGAGGCTCGCCCACAGGCGCAGGAAGGTCGTGGCGATCTTCCAAGCGGCCTTCATCCCGGCGACCGGATCGCCGGAGACCTTGGAGACGCCGCCGCGCCGGCGACGGTGATCGACCGGCAGCTCGACGGCGCGCAGGCCGGCGGCGGCGACCCGCATCTGCATCTCGAGGTTCCAGCCGTAGGTGGTCTCGGTCATGCCGAGGCGGCGCAACTCGCCGACCCGCATCGCCCGAAACGGCGACATGTCGGTCCACGCGACCCCCCACACCGCCTTCAAGAGCACGCCGGCGAGGCGGCCGGCGACGAGTTGCTGCGGCGTCATCGAGCCGGCCTCGCGAGTGCCGCGCAGGCGCGAGCCCATCACGAAGTCGGCGCGGCCGGCGGCGACCGGTTCGACCACCGTCGCCAGAAAGGCCGGGACGTCGCTGCCGTCGCCGTCCATGAAGCAGACGATCTCGGCGTCGCCACGCACCGCCGCGACGCCGGTGGCGCAGGCGCGGCCGTAGCCGCGGGTCGGTTCGGCGACGACGCGAGCACCGGCGGAGCGGGCGTTCGCCGCGGTGCGGTCGGTCGAACCGTTGTCGACGACGACGACTTCGTCGACGCCGGTCGCGAGGATCTCGCGGACGAGCGGGCCGATCGCCGCCTCTTCGTCGAGACAGGGCAGGACCACGGAGACGACGCAGGGGCCGGAGGGAAGCTGCATGGCGGGGAACCTCACGAACGGACGGGGGAACGGGTCGGGGAGACGAGTGGAGCGACGGGGCCGGCGGACGATCTGTGCGACCACGCCGAGGCGGCGCGCCGCAGCGCGAACCCCGCGAGCGCGACGACGATGAAGCCGCCGTTCAGCACCGACTTCCACACCAGGAACCGCGTCGCCGGATCCTCGGAGCCGGGCCATTCGACGTGCAGCACCGGGGCGAGCAGAGTGATCGTCCAGACCACGCCGCCGCCGGTCAGCACGACGAAGGGGACGAGCGGCAGGTAGTACCAGGGGTAGTTCGGCGACAGCACGAACAGACCGAGGACCAGCAGGCCGGCGACGTCGCGGATCTGCCGGTCCGGCTCGTAGATCGCCGGTCGGCGCAGGATCCGCAACACCATCGCCGAGAACACGATCGCCGCCAGCCCGAGATGGATCTCGACCAAACCGGGCAGATCGCCGCCGAGGAAGCGGGCGAGCGCCACCGGCCAGAAGCCGCCGCCGGCGACGAACCCCTCCTCCCGCAGGTAGCCCGGAACGAAGCCGATGACCTCCGTCCCGACCCCGAGGTAGGGCGCGTAGAGGGCGGCGACGACGACCAGCACCAGCGTCGGGGCGCGCCATTCGAACGGCCGCCAGAACGCCGGCAACACCGCGAAGGCGTAGGGCTTGGTCAGCACCGCGCAGGCGGTCAGCACCGCCCCGAGGACGCGCCGGCCGAGCAGCAGCGCCGTCACCGCCCCGGTCAGGACGAGTGCCACGACCGCGTCGACGTGGCCGGCGTTGGCGATTTCCCAGATCGCCAGCGGGTGCCAGGCATAGGCGACGACCCCGGCGCGCGACCGCCCGAGCCGGGCGAGCAGAAATGTCAGCAACGTCGCCACCACCGCCTCGCCGGCGACGAAGGCGATCCGGATCGCGTCGACGCCGTCGCCGAAGCGGGTGGCGAGGAAGAACACGACCTGGGCGAAGGGCGGATAGGCGGTGTGGGCGTAGTCGGCGCGATTGATGTTCGGATAGACCTCGGCGTCGCGCAGGAAGGCGAGCGCCGGATCGGCCGGAACCCATCGATAGGGATTGAGGCCGGCGCCCTGGACCCGCCCGTCCCAGACGTAGCGGTAGACGTCGGTGGAGAGCAGCGGCGGTTCGGCGAGCGCCACCATGCGGGTCACCGCCGCGACCACCAGCACGATCGCCAACGCCGCCTTCTCGGGCGCCTCGCGCGCCACCCGCGCGGCGAGGAGAGTGATCAGGCCGGTCGCGATCCCGGCCGTGACGAAGGCGGGTTCGCGCCAGAACTCGAAGAGCGTCGGCGTGACGGCGGTGAGGACCACGACCGCCGCCCCGAGCAGCGCCAGACGGACGAGAGCGGTCATGGCGCCGTCGCCTCGCGCGCCGCCGCGACCGGAGCCGGGATCGAGACCGTGGTCTCGACCGATCCGAGCGCGGCGAGGAAGGCGGCGGTCGCCGGCGCCGGGCGCGACGAGGCCTCGCGCTCGAACGGCAGCGCCTCTCCGGCCAGATCGGCGGCGAGGACGGCGAGCGTGTCGCGGTCGTCGACGTCGTACCAAATCGGCAACTCGTGGACCGGAAGGCCGAGGGCGCGCGCCTTCTCCACGGTGCGGGCGTGCACCACCTCGGTGCTCCACGGCATGTCGGTGAAGAGCTCGGGGTGGGGCCGCGAGAGGCCGATGAAGGTGTAGCCGCCGTCGATCGCCGGGCACAGCACGACGCAGTCCTCGGCGAGGAGGTGCTCGACGGCGCGCGCGAAATAGGCGTGCGGCAGGGTCGGGCTGTCGGAGGAGACGACGATCGCGCCGGCGTGGCCCCGCGCGAGGATGTCGCGGATGCCGTTGTCGAGGCGGGCGCCGAGATCGCCGTCGGACTGCGGCACGAAGGCGAAGTCGTCCGGCAACAACCGGGCGAGGCGCTCCTCGGAGCCGGCGGGCGTGTAGAGCGCGACGCCGGCGACCGGCGCGGTGGCGGCGAGCGCACGGATGTTGCTCGAAAGATCGCGGATGAAACAGGACGAGATCGCGGCGCACTGCTCGGGGGCGAGCGGCGGCGACAACCGCGTCTTCGACTTCCCCGGTTCGGGCGTCTTGCAGATGATCGCGATGGCGACGGTCTTCATGGGGAGGCTCTCCGTTCGCGGATCGGGGGACGGGCGGGGGTCAGCGCGGCAGGTCGATCGCGCCGAGGGCATGGTCGAGGTCGGTCCACAGGTCCTCGACGTCCTCGATCCCGACCGACAGGCGGAGGAGATCGTCGGGACAGAGCGGACCGGCGCCTTCCATCGAGGCGCGGTGTTCGATCAGGCTCTCGACGCCGCCGAGCGAGGTCGCGCGCCGCCACAGCGACACGCTCGCCGCCGTCGCCAGCGCCGCGCCGCGACCGCCGCGCAGGCGGATCGACAGCATGCCGCCGAAACCGCCGGTCATCTGACGGGCGGCGATCTCATGGCCGGGATGGTCGGGGAGCCCCGGATAGAGCACCCGCGCCACCGCCGGATGGGTGCTCAGCCGCCGGGCGAGGACGGCGGCGGTCTCCGCCTGGGCGCGGACGCGCAGATCGAGGGTGCGCAGACCGCGGGCGAGCAGCCAGGCGTCGAAGGCGCCGAGGCCGGCGCCGAGCTCGGCGCGCGCCGCCCCGATGCGGTTCCACAACTCGCTCGGCCGGGCGGCGGCGAGCAGGCCGGCGCCGACGTCGGAATGGCCGTTCAGATATTTGGTCGCCGAATGCATGACGATGTCGGCGCCGAGATCGATCGGCCGGGTGAAGACCGGCGTCGCCACGGTGGAATCGACGCAGACCACCGCGCCGTGGGCATGGGCCCGCGCCGCCACCGCCGCGACGTCGGTGATCCGCCACAGCGGGTTGCTCGGCGTCTCCAGCCAGACCAGATCCGGCCGCCTTGCCGCGAAGGCGGTCTCGACGGCGTAGAGATCGGTGGTGTCGACGAACGACACCGTGTGGCCGAAGCGGCCGATCTCGGCGAGCCGGTGCTTCAGCCCGTAATACATCGCGTCGGAGGCGACGACGTGGGCGCCGGGGTCGAGCGCCGCGATCACCGCGACCGCCGCCGCCATCCCCGAGCCGTAGAGCAGCGCCGCGTGGGCGTTCTCCAGCGCGGCGAGAAACGCCTCGGTCTGGCGCAGCGTGAGGTTGTCCGACCGCCCGTAGACGTAGTCGGTGGCATAGGCGTAATGCTCGTCCCGTGTGTATGTGGTCGACAGATGGATCGACCCGACGAGGCCGTTGCGGGGGGCTTCCGCGCCGGCCAGGCTCTGGACGGTCAGCGTCCTGAAACCCAAATCTCCCAATGGCTTCTGAAACATCTCGCGGTCCTCGGGCGGCGGCCGCGACGGAGAACCGATCACGGCGGTTGAAACGGGGTGACCCTCGGGGGCCTCTCTCGGTGTCTTCGCCTCCGGTGCGCCCGACGTTACGTGGCGCGAGAAATTTTTCGTCGCCTCGGACGGGCCGAGGAAGCCGGCTCGTCTCCGATCCGTCGATCGGGGACGAGCCGGCCGGCGAAGGGGCGCCGCCGCGCACTCGCCACGCTCCCACCGCGACGAACGGGAGGCCCGGATCTCCGGGCTTCGAGGGAGACGCACGCGAGCGCGGGGACCGCGCTCCTTCGTCGGGGAGGCCACATGGGGCCCTCGGACGCGGGAGAAGACGCCCGCGACATCGGTCGCCGGCCGGGCGTCGCGAGGCTCGCGCGCCGGGCCGAACGAAAAGATGGGAGAGGTCGCCGGGATCGGCGGCGACGAACCGGCGCGTCGGCGGGTCTCAGATCCCGCCGAACCAATTGAAGCCGCGGTCTTCCCAGAAGCCGCCGGGCTTGTCGTTGGTCACCTCGATCGCGGTGATCCACTTCGGGTTCTTGTAGCCGAGCTTGGTCGCGGTCCTCAGACGCAGCGGGAAGCCGAAGGGATCTTCCAGCGGTTTGCCGGCATAGTGGGTGGCGAGCAGCGTCTGCGGGTGCAGCGCCGTCGCCATGTCGATCGAGCCGGTGTAGTCGTCGGCGCACTTGAAGGCGACGTAACGCGCCCGCGTGTCGGCGCCGACCGCCTCCAGGAACCGCCGCAGCGGCACGCCCGACCACTGCCCGACGTAGTCCCATCCCTCGACGCAGATGTGCTTGATGATCATCTCGCTGTGCGGTTCGGCCCAGATCCGGTCGACCGTCCACGGCGTCTTGTTCGAGACCCGGCCGGCGAGGTCGAGCTTCCAGGTCGAGGCCGCCACCGGGCGGACCTCGTCGCGCGGAAAGAAGGCGTTGAAGCGCGGCGGTATCGCCACGTCTTCGGGCGCGTAGGTCGGCGCCAGATGGTCGGGGCGGAACAACGCTGCCTGCACCGCGTCGTTGAACTCGGAGACGGCGCGCAGCGCCGACTGCACCGAGCCTTCGTGGCCGGCGTCGCAGCCGGTCAGCATGACGAGGCTGCCGAGCGACAGCGTGCCGCGCAAGAAGCCGCGCCGCTCGATGTCCTGGACGAGTTTGCGGTTGTCGTCCATCACCGCCTGCCCGACGGTCATCGGACGACGGAAGATGGAGCCGAGACGTTTGATCGACATCGGTCGTCTCCCTCAGCGGTGTTCGGACGTGGGGTTCATGGACATGGGGTTCGCGCGCATCGTCTCGACCGGGATCGTGGCCGGCTCGAGCGGGCCGCCGGTGATCATGGCGAGAAGCGTCTTCGGCACAGCGAGGGCGAGCGCGACGTGGACGACGACGAAGCCGGAGATCGCCACCATTCCGGCGAAGTGGAGCCAACGCGCGGTCTGGAACGAGCCGAAGATCCCGACCACTTCGGAGAACTGCACCGGCTTCCAGATCGCGAGCCCGGTCAGGACCTGCAGGATCACCACCGCGATCACGCCGACGTAGAGCAGCTTCTGCACGCCGTTGTAATGGAAGAGGTCGTCGTGCCCGAGCCGCAGGTGCAGCGTGTCGCGCAGCGTCGCGACGACGTCGCCGATCCGGATCGGCAGGAAGCGGCGCACGAAGCGGCCGCTGGCGATCCCGTAGGCGAGATAGACGAGGCCGTTCAGCGCCAACGGCCACATCGCGAAGAAGTGCCATTGCAGCGCCGTCTCGGGATGGCCGCCGAGGGTGATCGCGTCGTCGAAGCGCAGCCAGCTCAGGATCGGATAGTCGTCGTAGATCTTCCAACCGCTGAAGATCAGCATCAGCACCGAGACGGCGTTGATCCAGTGCATGAGGCGGACGGCGAACGGGTGGAGGCGGCGGGGCGGGCGCGCCGGGGATGGGGTCATGGACGAGGCTCCTTCGATCGCCAAAGCGATCCCTTCGCCCGGCGTCGCGAGAACGGCGGGCGGTGCGAATTCGGATTTCGAAGAGTCCTTCGCCGACGAGCCGGGAAACGTTACGGAGCGGCGCTCCGAAATTTCTCGGACCCGTCCGCGACCGGCCGGATCATCCGGCGCCGACGGCCGACACCGCGGCGCGAACCCCCGCGACCACGACCTCGGCGAGCGCCGGATCGTCGACGGCGCGGGCGAGCGTCACCCCGCCGGCGAGCGCGGCGAGGATCGCCCAGGCGCGACGCCGTCGGTCGAGCGGGTCGTCGCCGGGAAGCCCGTCCGCGACCAGTTCCGCGACCGCCTCCATCGCCTCGCGGTAGACGGCGCGGACGCCGCCTTCAGCCCGCAGCACTTCCGCCGAAAGGCTCTGCATCGCGCAGCTCTCGGCGAGATCGCAGGTCCGCTTCTCACCGAGATAGAAGTCGACGAAGGCGGGAAGCCAATCTCGCCCCTTCGTCTCGCGAAACTGCCGGACACCGTCGGCGAGATCGCCGATGCCCTTCGCGACCGTGGTCTCGAAGGCGGCGTCCTTGGAGGCGAAGTGGCCGTAGAAGGCGCCGGAGGTGAGCCCCGCCTCCTTGGCCAAGCCATCGACGCCGATGCCGCCGAACCCCTTGCGCCGGAACCCACGACCGGCGGCCTCGATCAGGCGGGCCCTCGCCTCTTCCTTGTGTCCGGCTGCGTAGCGCACGCGACGCTCCTTATTATAGCGATCGTTATTTCATGGTTGACACTCATCGATGGATCCTTTCTTATCACATAACGATCGTTATGTAACGATCGCGATCCCCCCGGGGACGACGACGTCCCACCATCCGGAGACACTTCGATGCCGATCACTCTGACCCTCACCGAAGGCGCCCTGCCCCCGTCCGCGCTGGCGCCGACGGTGGCGCGCATCACAGAGGCGTTTCTCGACGCCCACGGCCTCGCCGGCCATCCGGTGATGACGCCGAACGTCACCACTCACCTCGTTGTCCTACCCGAAGGCACCACCTTTTCGGGTGGACGACCGGTCGTCGGCGCCTGGATCGAGACCAAGACGCCGGCCTTCGCGTTGGCCGAACGGGCGGTCCAGAGCCGGTTCTTCGCCGCCGCGACGCGCATCCTCCACGACGCCTCCGACGGCCGGCTGGAGCCCGCCCGGATCTGGAGCAACGGCGTGCCCACCGTCGACGGCACCTGGAATATCGACGGCGTGGCACGCGGCGACGAAGAGATCGTCGCCGCGCTGAAGGCTCCCGCCGCCGCGTGAGCGGAGGCGGCGACGCCTCACCGATCCGCCGGATGGACCCAGGCCCAGGGCACCACCGGCGGATCGAGCTCGGTGTGGGCGAGCGCGTTGGTGAAGTTGGAGAGCAGCTTGGCGGCGAGGCCGGTCAAAACCTCCAACGCCTGCCGCTGCGTGTAACCGGCGGCGAGGAAGGCCGCGAGCGCCTCGTCGCCGACGTGACCGCGCGTCTCGAGCAACCGACGGGTGAACACCCGCAGCGCCTCGAGCCGCGGATCGTCGAGCGGCGTGCCCTCGCGCAGCGCCGTCACGTCCGCCGCCGGCGCCTTCTCGAGCGTCATCAACAGCGAATGGCCGGCGGTGCAGTAATGGCAGCGGTTCTCGTAGTTGGCGGTCATCATCACCACCTGCTGTTCGAGCGGCGACAGCGTGGTCGCGGTGCGGAACAGCCGGTAGGTGGTGTTGTAGGCCTCGTAGGTGGCCGGTGCCTCGGCGAGAATGCGGTGCAGATTGGGGAAGAAGCCGAAGGCGGCGATCGACTTCTCGATCTCGGCACGGGATTCGGCCGGGGCGGTGGCGGCGTCGTGACTGACGAACATCGGTCGGGTCTCCGAGCGGCGCGCCCGGATCCGCCGCGCCGCCGGGGGCGGAGCGCGGATGGGCGGCGCGAGGGGGTCGTTGCGGGGCTGAAGCGTCGGCGATCCGCCCGCCGAACCGGATCGGCGGACGGATCGGAGGCTCAGGCGGCGGCGAGCGCGCCGGCGATCGCCTGTTCCGCTCGCTCGCGATTGGCGGCGACCACTTCCGGCGCCGCCGTCGTCGCCTCGACCGGGAAGACCGTGACGTCGGTCATACCGAGGAAGCCGAACAGGAAGCGCAGGTAGGGGGTCAGGAAGTCGGCGGCAGCGAAGGGCTCGCCGGGGGCGTAGCCGGCCGCGCCGTAGGCCGCGACGACATAGACCTTCTTGCCGCCGACGAGACCGGTGAAGCCGCTGCCGTCGTAGGAGAAGGTCCGACCGATGCGGACGATCTGGTCGATCCACGCCTTCAGCGCCGAGGGAATGGAGAAGTTGTACATCGGCACCGTCACGATCACGACGTCGGCGGCCATGAGTTCGTCGATCAACTCGTCGGAGAGCGCGGTCGCCCTGCGCAGCGCGTCGGTCATCTGATCGGCCGGGGTGTAGTAACCGGCGATCGTCTCCTGGGCGATGTGCGGCAGCGGCGCGGCGACGAGATCGCGACGCACGACCCGGGCGTCCGGCGTGGCGGCGACCAGACGGCGCTCGAGCGTGTCGCCGAGGCCGCGCGACACCGAGCCGGTGTCGCGGGCGCTGGCGTCGATGCGCAGGATGGTGGTCATGGGGGAAGCTCCTTCGGGCAGGGAAACGGAGCGACGCCCGGCGAAGAGGGAGGTGAACCAGGACATTCGGCGCTCCTCGTTGGGGGGACGCTCCCTGGTTACTTCCTCACGAAAATCGGATAAACACGGCCATCGACACGATACTGATGCGAAATTCACATCAATGGATCTCGAGACCATCGGCCTCCTCCTCGACGTCCACCGGCTCGGCTCCTTCGCCGAGGCGGCGCGCGGACGCGACCTCGATCCCTCGCGGATCTCCCGCGCCGTCGCCGCGCTCGAACGCGATCTCGGCATCCGCCTGTTTCAACGCACCACCCGGCGGGTGCGGACGACCGAGGCGGGCGAGATCTATCTGCGCCGCCTCGCCCTGATCGCCGAGGATCTGGAGCGCGCCCGCGACGACGCCCGCTCGGTCAGCGAGGGGCCGGTCGGGCTGTTGCGCCTGACCGCCACGGTGGCTTTCGGCGACAAGGTGATCGTGCCGCTGCTGCCGGCCTTCCGCCGCGCCCACCCCCACGTCGACGTCGACCTCGTCCTCTCCGACGCCAACCTCGATCTGGTGCGCGACCGCGTCGATCTGGCGGTGCGGCTCGGACCGGGGGTCGCCGGCGATCTGGTGGTGTCGAAGCTCAGGGATTCGGTCTATCGGGTGTGCGCCTCGCCGGCCTATCTCGCCGAGCACGGCCGGCCGCGCGAACCGCGCGATCTCGCCGGACACCAGTGCCTGCGCTTCAACCTGCCGGGGTTCCGCGACCGTTGGATCTTCGCCGGCGGCGATCTCGACGGACCGGTCGAGGTGCCGGTGTCGGGCGGCGTGATCGCTTCGGGCGCCTCGGCGCTGCACGCCCTCGCCCTCGCCGGGCTCGGCCCGGTGCTGCTCGCCGATTGGCTGGT
Organism: Phyllobacteriaceae bacterium; assembly: GCA_012517025.1. Taxonomy (GTDB): domain Bacteria; phylum Pseudomonadota; class Alphaproteobacteria; order Rhizobiales; family Ancalomicrobiaceae; genus Pinisolibacter. Next base: position 13,426 of record JAAYVT010000613.1, read on the forward strand.
CGACGACGACGTCGCCGCCGGCCGCCTCGTCGACCTCTTCCCCGGCCACCGGGTGACCCCGACCAGTTTCGAGACGGCGGTGTGGCTGCTCTACCCGAGCCGCTCGTTCCTGCCGCGCAAGGTCCGGGCGATGATCGATTTTCTCCGCGCCCGGATAGGCACGCCGTCGACGATCGCCGCGAATCCGAACCTCTGAGGCGGTGGAGACGCGAAACGGCGCCCGCCCCGAGGAGCGGACGCCGTTTCGACGTGTTCGCGCGTGGCCGACGCTCAGGCGAGCGTCGCGTCGTATTCGAGCACCGCGTTGAGCAGCACCTGGGCGCCGGCGGCGGCTTCCTCCGGCTGGATCGTCTCGTATTCGTTGTGGCTGAGGCCACCTTCGCACGGCACGAAGATCATCGTCGTCGGGGCGACGCGGGCGATGTAGACGGCGTCGTGACCGGCACCCGACACCATCCGCCGCTTGGAATAGCCGGCCTTGTCGACGCCGTGATCGACGCAGGCGATCAGTTCCGGGGCGAACTTCACCGCCGGCGAGTTCCAGATCATCTTCTCGTCGTACTCGAGCTTCATCGGCGGCAGGATCGCCACGAGGGCGGCGCGCAACTCGTCCTCCATCGCCTGCAGCACGCTCTCTTCCGGGTGGCGCAGGTCGACGGTGAAGAACACCTCGCCCGGCACCACGTTGCGCGAATTCGGCTTGTTCTCGATCAGGCCGACGGTCGCCACCGCGTCCGGGGAATATTTCTGGCCGATCGCGTCGACCGCCTCGATCATCCGCGCCGCGCCGACCAGCGCGTTCTTGCGCAGCCGCATCGGGGTGGCGCCGGTGTGGGCGTCCTGACCGGTCACGGTGATCTCGTACCAACGCATGCCCTGCACGCCGGTCAACACGCCGATCACCTTGCCCTCGTCCTCGAGGATCGGGCCCTGCTCGATGTGCAGCTCGAAATAGGCCTGGAGCGGATGATCCCCCGCCTTCTCGGTGCCGCGATAACCGATGCGGTCGAGCTCGTCGCCGAACTTCAGGCCCTGCCGATCCTCGCGGGTATAGGCGTATTCGGGAGTGAAGACGCCGGCGAAGACGCCGGAGGCGAGCATCGCCGGGGCGAAGCGCGAGCCCTCCTCGTTGCACCAGCTCACCACCTCGATCGGCGCGTTGGTCTCGTAGCCGGCGCCGACCAGCGCCTTCATCACCTCGACCGCGCCGATGACGCCGAGGATGCCGTCGAACTTGCCGCCGGTCGGCTGAGTGTCGAGATGTGAGCCCATGGCGATCGGCGGCAGCTCCGGGTTCTTGCCGGGCTTGCGGGCGAAGAGATTGCCGACCTCGTCGACGGTGACGGTGCACCCGAGCGCGGTCAGCTCGGCGACGAACCAGTCGCGCACCAGCTTGTCCTCGTCGGAGAGCGTCAGGCGCTTGACGCCGCCCTTCGGGGTTCCGCCGAACTTGGCGGTGTCCATCAACATGCCCCACAGGCGTTCGGAATCGATCTGCAGATTGGGGATCATCGGGATCACTCCATGACGTGTCGGCCGCGGCGCCCCGCGCCACGGCTCTCGATCGGGAAGGTTCCCGCCGCGCCGTCGCGCCGGGAGCGGGACGACGGGCGCCTCAGTGGTTGAGTTCGACGTCGCGATGGACGGGGTGGGGCGTGGTGCTCTCCTTCACCTTGATAGCGGCGACCGAGGCGGCGGGGAACGGAGTGCGCGGCACATAGGCGCCATCGCCGGCCTTCAGCAGCACTTCGCCGTCGCGGTAACCCCAACGGCCGCGCGACATGACGAGCCGCGGCAGGCCCTTGAGTTTGGTGCCCTCGAAGATGTTGTAGTCGATCACCGACTGCTGGGTGGCGACCGAGATGGTCTTCTCGGCCTCCGGATCCCAGATCACGATGTCGGCGTCCGAGCCGACGCCGATCCGGCCCTTCTTCGGATAGACGTTGAGGATGCGGGCGACGTTGGTCGAGGTGACGCCGACGAACTCTTCCATGGTCAGGCGGCCGGTCGCGACGCCCTTGGTCCACAGAACCGGCATGCGCTCCTCGAGACCGCCGGTGCCGTTCGGGATCTTGCGGAAGTCGCCGAGGCCGCGCCGCTTCTTCTCGCTGTCGAAGGTGCAGTGGTCGGTCGCCACCACCTGCATGGTGCCGTTGGCGAGCGCCGCCCACAGCGCGTCCTGATGATCCTTCGGCCGGAACGGTGGCGACATCACGCACGAGGCGGCGCGGTCCCAATCCTCGTCGAAATAGATCGACGAATCGAGGGTCAGATACTGGATCAACGGCTCGCAGAAGACGCGCTGGCCGGCGGCGCGGGCGCGGGCGACGGCGTCGAGCGCCTGCTTGCACGAGGTGTGGACGACGTAGAGCGGCACGCCCACCATGTCGGCGATGACGATGGCGCGGTTGGCCGCCTCGCCCTCGACCTCGGGCGGCCGCGACATCGGATGGCCCTCCGGCCCGGTGTAGCCGCGCGCGAACAGGCTCTCCTGCAGCTCGGCGACCATCTCGCCGTTCTCGGCGTGCACCATCGGGATGGCGCCGAGGCCCTTGCAGCGGGTGAACGACTGGAAGAGCTCGGTGTCGTTGACCATCAACGAGCCCTTGTAGGCCATGAAGTGCTTGTAGGAGTTGATGCCGAAGGTGTTGACGCAAGTCTCCATCTCGTCGTGCACCTGCTGGCTCCA
>JAAYVT010000614.1 GCA_012517025.1 Phyllobacteriaceae bacterium
CGAGGAGAAGCCGTTGACGATCGCCGACAGGCAGGTCTCGGGCGAATTGCCGTGGTCCTGGTGCATGCACACCGGGATCTTCGGATGGAGCTCGATCGCCGCCTGGATCAGATGCTTCAGCACCACGTCGTTGGCGAAGGCGCGGGCGCCGCGGCTCGCCTGCAGGATCACCGGCGCGTCGGCCTCCGCCGCCGCCCCCATGACCGCGAGCATCTGCTCCATGTTGTTGATGTTGAAGGCGGGAAGCGCATAGCCGTGCTCGGCGGCATCGTCGAGCAACTGGCGCAGGGACACGAGCGGCATCGGGGGAGTCCTCGAAGGCACGAGAGGAGAACCGGTCCGATCGATCGACCGGACCGTGGTGAGGCGTGAACGCGGCTGCGGCGGGGTCAGCCGACCGCGCGGCGGGGGGTGTCGTGATCGGGCGTGGTCGGAGCGGCGAGGAAGGCCTCGACCTCCGCGCGGGTCGGAATGCCGAGCCGGCCGCCGAAGCGCGAGCATTTCAGGGCGGCGGTGGCGGAGGCGAAGCGCAGGGCGTCCGCCGCGTCGCGCCCTTCCGCGATCGCCAGGGCGAAGGCGCCGTGGAAGGTGTCGCCGGCGCCGAGCGTGTCGACCGTCCGGATGCGGAACCCCGGCAGATGCCGGACCGCGTCGCCGTCGAGCCAGCGCACGCCGTCGGCGCCCATCGTCACCGCCAGAAAGGCGTCGGTGATGCCGCGCATGACGTGGAGGCCTTCGGTGAGATCGTGGCGGCTGGAGTTGCCGCGCAGGCCGGGCGTGCCGAACACCACGTGGCTGGCGATCTCGATCATCCGCGGCGCGTCGCCTTCGGCGCGGTCGACGTCGAGGATCCCGGGAATGCCGCGCCGCCGCGCCGCCGCGAGCAGCGGGACGGCGAGGTTGGGATGACGATCGTCGGTCAGGACCGCGTCGACGTCGGCGACCAGCGCGTCGGGATCGGCGACCGCGAAATCGTCCTGGTTCGAGGCGTGATAGGTGAGGATGGTGCGCTCGCCCTGGGCGTCGACGACCGCCGCGCACACCGGCGAGGTGTGGCCGGGGAGGCGCAGCAGCTTGGTGGTGTCGACCCCCTCGTCTTCGAGGCCGCGGCCGATCACGTCGCCCATCGCGTCGAGACCGAGCGGGGCGACGATCTGGCCGTGGCCGCCGAGCCGGACGACGGTGACGGCGGCATTGGCACCGGAGCCACCGCCGATCGAGGTGAACTCGCGGGCCCGCCCCTTGGTGCCCCGCGCCGGGGCCACTTCGAAGCGATAGATGAAGTCCTGAACGGCGGCGCCGGCGACGAGGACGGTCGTCATGGTCGATCTCCCAAAATGCACGCGTTTGCATTACCGCAAATACATGCACGACTAAAGTCGTAGAACTCCTGGTTCGGCGCGGAGTCTCCGGGTCCGAGCCGGGGGAAAGGCGGCGGTCGCGAGACGAACCGCCGCCTTTCCCGATCGCACGGTCAGGCGGCGAGCGCCCGATCGATGCCGGCGGCGTCCTTGCCGACGATCAGGTGGTAGGCACCGTTGCCGAGGGTGACGACGGCGCGCACGCCGGCGGCCTTGGCGGCGGCATGATCGAACCGGCGTGGATCGGCGAGCTCGATGCGCAGCCGGGTCTCGGCGACCGCTTCGTGGGCGACGAGGTTGGCCGCACCGCCGAGCGCGGCGACGAGGTCGGCAGCGAGGGCGCGCTCGGTGGCCGAAGCGGGGGCGGCCTTCACCGGGGCGGGCGCGGCGACCGGCGCCGGGGCGGCGGCGGACGTGGCTCCCATCCCGCGCAGATACTCGTCCATGTCGGTCTTCATGTTTTCCGAACGGGTGCCGAACACCACCTGCAGACCCTTGCCGACCACCATCACGCCGGCGGCGCCCATCTCCTTGAACCGCGCCTGATCGACCTTGGCGATGTCGGCGACACCGACGCGCAGACGGGTGATGCAGGCGTCGAGATCGGTGATGTTGTCGCGGCCACCGAAGGCGGCGACGAGCTTCCGGGCGGTGGCGAAACGGTCATCCGCGGCGGTGTCGACGCTCACTTCGGCGGTGTCGGTCTCGATTTCACGACCGGGGGTCTTGAGGTCGAAGCGAGTGATCGCGAAGTAGAACACCGAATAGTAGATCGCGGCGTAGATCGGTCCGAGGATCAGCGTCATCCACCAGTTCTGGGCGAACTTGCCGAAAACGTTGAAGATCAGGAAGTCGATGCCACCCTGCGAGAAGGTGAAGCCCATGTGGATGTCGAGAGAGTTGGCGACGAACTGGGTGGTGGCCGCCAGCACCGCGTGGATGGCGTAGAGCACCGGGGCGATGAAGAGGAACGAGAACTCGATCGGCTCGGTGATGCCGGTGAGGAACGAGGTCAGCGCGGCGGAAACCATCATGCCCATGACTTTGGCGCGGTTCTCCGGCCGAGCGGCGGCGCCGATGGCGATCGCGGCGGCCGGCAGGCCCCACATCTTGAACAGGAAGGCGCCCGACAGGATCCCGGCGGTGGGGTCGCCCGCGAAGAAGCGGTTGATGTCGCCGTGGATCAGTTCGCCGGCGGCGTCCTTGAAGGCGCCGATCTGGAAGAAGAACGGCACGTTCCAGATGTGATGCAGGCCGAAGGGGATCAACATGCGCTCGACGAAGCCGTAGATGGTCGCGGCGGTGCGCGGGCTCTCGGAGGCCGCCCACATCGAGAAGGTGTCGATGCCGGACTGGACCGGCTGCCAGACGATCGACAGCACCACGCCGACCGCGATCGCGACCAAGCCGGTGGCGATCGGCACGAACCGTTTGCCGGCGAAGAAGCCGAGATATGTCGGCAACTGGATTCGGTAGTAGCGGTTGAAGAGGGACGCGGCGACGGCGCCGATGATGATGCCGCCGAAGACGCCGGTGTCGATCATCGGCACCGTCTTGCCGGCGAGCACCGGCACGTCGAGGAAGACCGCCATCACGCCGAGGGTACTAGTCTGCGCGTTCAGCGGCACGCCCATCCACGCCTTGAGATGGGGATTTTCTAGCCAGGGATGGACGCCGCGCCGCGCCGACTCGACCCCGTAATTCTCCACGCGCATCG
>JAAYVT010000615.1 GCA_012517025.1 Phyllobacteriaceae bacterium
CGGCGGGCGGCGGCGGCGCGTTCGGCGACGTCGTCGGGCCACCGCCGAGCCGCCGCGCCGACGCCCCCCGCTCGATCGCCCGCAGACGCTCCCGCGTCCGGCGGAAGTCCGGTCCGCGATAGCCGTCGAGCCCGACGACGTAGGGGTCGGGACGGATCAACACGTGCCGCAGGTGCTCCGCCAAGGTGCGCGGCGACATCGGCTTGGCGAGAAATCCGTCGACGCCGGCGACCACCGCCGGCTCGAGCACGCCGCGCACCACCCGCGCCGCCGTCATCACCACCGCGGCGTCGCGGTTGGCGAGGCCGCGATTGCGCCGCAACGCCCGCACCCAGTCGATGCCGTTGCCGCGCGGCAGCTGCAGATCGACGATCACCACGTCGACCCAGGTCTGAGTGAGAAGGTGCAGCGCCTCGTCGGGATCGTAGAACACGTCGACTTGGCGAAAGCCCATGTGCCGCAGCATGGTGCGCATCAGGCCGAGGTGGTGGCGGTTGCCGTCGAGCACCGCGACCCGCGTCTCCGCGAAGGGATCGGTCGTCGTCACGCGTGCCTCCCTGCCGTCGAGCCTCGCCTCCACCTTGGTCGCCGCCGCCTAACAAAACCTTCACGCGCGATCGAAGATCGCCGTCGAAACGCCCCTCCGAAACACGACGGCCGGCCCCGAGGGGCCGGCCGGCGAACGTCGCGAGACGGGGAAAAGACCGATCAGACGGCCTTCTCGTAGCACTCGAGCACGTAATCCCAGTTGATCAGATGATCGACGAAGGCCTCGAGATACTTCACCCGCGCGTTGCGATAGTCGATGTAGTAGCAGTGCTCCCACACGTCGACGGTGAGGATCGGCGTGGCGCCGTGGATCAGCGGGTTCTCGCCGTTCGGCGTCTTGGTGATCGACAGCTTGCCGTCCTTGAGGGCGAGCCAAGCCCAACCCGAGCCGAACTGGGTGGCGCCGGCGTTGACGAAGTCGGCCTTGAACTTGTCGTAGCCGCCGAGATCGGAATCGATCAGCGCCTGGATCTTCGCCGGGATCTTGGTCCCGCCGCCGTCCTTCTTCTGCCACAGCCAGAAATGATGATGGTTGTAGTGCTGCGCGGCGTTGTTGAAGACGGCAGGGTTCTTGCCGTGGCTGCCGACGATCACGTCCTCCAGCGTCTTGCCCTCGAACTCCGTGCCCTTGATCACGTTGTTCAGGTTGGTGACGTAGGTCGCGTGATGCTTGTCGTGGTGAAACTCGAGCGTCTCGGCGGAAGTGAAGGGCGCCAACGCGTCGTAGGCGAAGGGCAGCGGAGCGAGTTCGAAAGCCATCGCAGACTCCTGGGGTGACGACCGGGGCGGCCGGAGAGGACGCCCGACGGTCGAAGACGGGCCGCGCACACCATAGGCATACCTACGGACCTCGGCAACCGTCGTGCTATGCTCGCGCGACCACACAGGCCTTCGGAAGTCTCGTGCCGACAGATTCCACGCCCACGCCTCCGCCCTCCCCCGATGCGGTCGAACCCCGCTCCGGCCTCTCCGTCTCCGGCGCGGCCGTCTTCGCGGTGTTGGCGATCTTCGCCCTCGTCCTCTACGCGGTGATCTCCGCCCGGCACGACGTCGCCGACGCACCGCCGCCGCGATCGACGGAGGCGGAACCCGTCACGGTCGCGCGCGCCACCCCGATCTTCGCCTCGCCGGCGGCGCGGCGGCTGGCGACCTTGCGGGTGGAACCGCTCGATCCCCTCGCCGCCCCGACCGACGTCGAGGGGCGTTGGTGGGCGCGCCTGAGCCCGCCGCCGCCCTACGACGCGATCGATTCGACGCTGATCGACGCCGGCTATCGTCGCTACCGTCTCGTCGAGGCGGTCGCGCTGGGGCGCAACGACGTCTGCCGGCGCAACGACGGCTCGCGCTTCGCCTGCGGCCTCTCCGGACGGGCCCTGCTGCAGAATTACCTGCGCGGCAAGCAGATGGTCTGCGATCCGCTGTTCGTCGACGTCGATCGCCGCCGCGACTTCGTCTCCGCCCGCTGCCGCGTCGACGGTCGCGACCTCGCCACCCTGGTGATCGAGGCCGGCCTCGCCCGCCCGTCGCCCCTCGCCGGCGCCGCGCACGTCGCCGCGATGGAACGCGCCCGGCGCGACGAGCGCGGCATCTGGAGCGGCCCGGCGCCGGACCCGGACACCGATCCCGCTCTGATCGACGACGCCGCCGTGGGCTTCGGCTCGATGCGCCTGAGCCCGCCGGACCTCGCGCCGCCCGATCCGCCTCAGCCGTGAGCGAAGTCCCAATAGAGCTTGCGCGCCAGCCGATAGACCGGGCCGGGCTCCAGGATGCGATCCTCGAAGCGGGTGACCGGCATCACCTTGGTGTAGTTGCCGGTGGTGAAGATC
>JAAYVT010000050.1 GCA_012517025.1 Phyllobacteriaceae bacterium
CGCCGGCCTGATGGCCCCAGCTGTCGTTGACCGCCTTGAAGTGATCGATGTCGATCATCGCCAGGGCGCAATCGCCGCCGGTCCGCCGGCTGCGCGCCGCCTCCTGGCCGATCCGCTCGACGAAACGCAGATGATCGACGAGGCCGGTCAGCCCGTCCCGCTCGATCAACGTGCGCACCACGTGGGCGCGCTCGACCCGCAGCTCGACGAGCCGCGCCATCAGGTCGCGTGGCATCCGTTTGGAGATGAAGTCGTCGCCGCCGAACCGCCGCGCCAACATCTGCGTCTCGGTGTCGCCGCCGCCCGACAGGAAGGCGATCGGCACCGAGAGATGACTGCGGTTCAACCGGATCATCTTGGCGAGCTCGATGCCGTTCGCCTGCGGCATCTCGAGATCCATCAGGACGAGATCGAAGGAACTGCGGTCGAGCGCCTCGAAGACGCGCGGCGCGTCGACGACGATCTCGGTCTCGATGCCGCGCTCGGCGAGCAGCGCCGCCACCGCCTCGGCGGCGAGATCGTCGTCGTCGACGATCAACACCCGCGATCGCCGCTCGATGCCGCGGTCGTCGAAGTGCTCGAGCCAGTCGGCCAGCTCGCGCGGGTCGATCGGATCGGCGACCAGCGCGTCGATGCCGGCCTCGGCGCATCGCCGCCGCAGGTCGAAGGTGGCGTTGCGAGTCGTCATGATCTTGGCGACGTCGTCCGACAGGGCGCGGCAGATCTCCAGCGCGTCGGGCAGCTCGCCGTCGACCAGGGCGACGTTGCGGCAATCGCCGCCGGCGATCGGCGTGTCGACGTAGTTCAACTGCCGCAGGATCGGCGGCAACGTCGCCCTCAGCGCCTCGCCGGCGGTGACCCTGAGCCGCACTCGGCCGGCACCGTGAAAACACGGAGGAGTTGCCGATTCGATCGGTAAAATTTGAGAAGCCGAACGACGGGCTTCGGTTGTCATGCCGCACGATCCCGATCCAACGAATGCAAAGGCTCGTATCACAGGATTCGAGCTTGTGATATGAATCGTTTGAAATATCTTAAAGGATCAAATATGTGAGCAAAATAATCGTATACGATTCCGATATATTGATATTTCAGAATGCGATATACGGTTGATTCACGAGACGACTCGCAGAGCGAAAAGAATATAAGCCGATATCTTGCGGAATTATGGTTTTGTTTACGTGTGAAAAGCAGTCTTGTACTCGAATTTGGCGATCGTCGCGGGGTCGAGCTCGGAGATCGAGATGGTGAGAATGCCAGCAACTCTCGGTCGATTTCAGGTGACGGAAACGCCGACGTCGATTTCGACCTCGGCCGCGACCACTGCGACCGACGGTCGCACCTTCATCGTCGAGGATCACGACTTGGTTCTCTCGGCGTTGAGCTCGTGGTTTGCGTCGCGGGGTCACCGCGTCCACGCTTGTCCGCCCGGCGAGTTGGCGGAATTACGTCGTCTGGAACGGCGGGATCTGGTGGTCCTCGACCTCTGTCTCGGTGACCGCGACGGCATCGACGTGCTGCAGCACCTCGCCGACACCGGATTCCACGGCGACGTCATCCTGATCAGCGCCTTTCCCGAGGCGGTCATCGAGGCGGCCCGAGCGGTCGGCGTCGACTGCGGTCTGCGCGTCCTCGGGGCGTTGCGCAAGCCGATCGCCTTCGATCGCCTCGACGAGATGCTGGCGGCGCGTCGCCACGGTCCGGCGCCGGCGCCGCGGCGGGACGACGAGACGATGCCTCTGGCGGCGGCGCTCGCCGCCGATCGCGTCACATTTCACGCCCAGCCGATCCTCGACGCACGGACGTTGGCGATCCATTCGATCGAGCTCTTGGCCCGCATCGTCGTCGCCTCGGGTCGTGAGATCTCGGTGGTGGGGGCGCTGGCCGACGCCGAGGCCGACGATCTCGGCGATCTCGCCCGCGCCGCGTTGGCCGCCGCCGGTCGGGTCGGGCGGCATCTGCTGCGACGCGGCATCGACCCGTTGCCGACGGCGATCAACGTCCCCTCGAGTTTCGTCCAGCGCCGTCACTTCGCGCAGATCGTCAGCGGAGCGAACGACTTCGCCGTGCCGCTCACCTTCGAGGTGTCGGAGCTCGACGCCTTCGAGGATCTCGCCGACACCCGGCGGGTGGCGACCAGCGGGGTGTTGCGCGGGCTGCGCTTCTCGCTCGACGACTTCGGCACCGTCAACAGCAACATCGATCGCTTCGTCCAGATCCCCTTCGACGAGTTGAAGCTCGACCGCGCCTACGTCGTCGGCAGCGCCACCGATCCGCTGTGCGAAGCGGTGTGCCGTTGCGCCGTCGAAATCGCCCATCTGCGCGGCGCCACCGTGGTGGCGGAGGGCATCGAGACCCGCGACGACCTCGTCCGGTTGCGCGATCTCGGGGTCGACCGCGTCCAGGGCTACTACTTCGCTCGCCCGCTGCCGGTCGACGTCCTCGCCGACTGGATCCTCACCCACCGTGCTCGGACCGCCTCCGCCGCCTCCGCGGCGGACGCCCGCCTCGTATGAAGGGAGCGACGCCATGAACGACGTGCCGGAAGTGTCGACGGCGGAGGTCGCCGGCGAGGAGACGTTTCAGGCCCGGATGACGGAGCTGCGCCGCCGTTTCGTCGAGCGCACCCGTCGCGACGCCGATCTGGTCCGCACCTTCACCTCGCGGCTGGAGCGCGGCGAGCCGTTGGCCGGCGACCTCTTGCGCGATCTCGCCCGGACCGCCCACGGCCTGTCCGGCGCCGCCGGGGTCTTCGGCTTCGAAGCGATCTCCGAGGCCGCCCATCGGCTGGAGCGTCGCGTCCGTCGCCTCGACGGCGACGTCGGCGATCCCCGGCCGATGCTCGCCACCCTCGAGGCCGAGTTGGAGGCGCTGTGGGCGCGCGCCGACCTCGTCTGATCTCCCTGCCGCGGCGAATTCCGGCGCCGCTTCCGCTCGCGTCGCGTCGGCGGAGAAAATGCATGATTTTCGGCAGAGAAAGAGAAGCGCTCGACGTGTTATCCGCTCAGTGACGAATCCGTGAGGCGAGGCGCTCCCGAGCCGCGCGGCATCGTCCCAAACGATGAGAAACGAGGCAGAACCGATGAAGATCTCCGCTCGCAACGCGCTCCCCGGCACCGTCGTCGACATCAAGAAGGGCGCGACCACCTCGCACGTCGTCATCGACGTGAACGGCATCAAGGTCACCGCCGCGATCACCAACGAGGCCGTCGACGATCTCGGTCTCAAGGTCGGTGGCGCCGCCACCGCCGTCGTCAAGTCCTCGGACGTGATGATCGCCGTCGCCTGACGGGTCTCCGGGCTCGCGGCCGCCGGTCGCGAGCCCCCTTTCACGCACCGTTGAAACGGACCGTTCCGAACCCGGCGAGATCATAGCCGCCGAGCGCATGCGCCTTTTCGGCGAACTCCGGCTCTCGGCAGAAGCGCCAGAAGGTCTGGAACGGCGGATCGAACCACGACTTGCGCGCCACCAAGAGGTCGAAGCGCTCGTCGATCAGCGGAACGAAGCGCAGCCCGAACTGCCGCGCCGCCGCCTCGATCCCGAGCCCGACCTCGGCGCGCCCCTGCGCGATCGCGCTCGCCAGATCGGTCTCCGACCGCTCGCACCCGTCGACGAAGCGCAGATCCGCCTGCGTGAGGTTCTCGCGCGCCAACAGCTCGGCCAGCACCAGTTGACTGCCCGCCTCCGGCTGCCGCGCTTGGAAGCGCAGGCCGCGGGTCTCCGCCAGACGGGTCGGCTCGCGCACCAGATCCGGGGCGAGCAGCAGGCCGCGCCGCC
>JAAYVT010000051.1 GCA_012517025.1 Phyllobacteriaceae bacterium
CGCCGACCTCCCGAGGGTTCATATCGGGGATCGCGCGGCAAAAGGCAAGGGGGAGGTGTGGACGAGCGGCGGCCGCTCGCCCGCGCCGCCGCTCACCGCGCGACCGGCGTCTCGCTCTCGCGGGGCGACCGCCGCAGGCGCGGCAGGCCGACGAAGATCACCAGATTGCCGAGCATGGTCAGCCCCAGACCGACGAAGGTGCGGGCGTCCCAGACGTAGCCCTCGTAGAGCGCGGAGAGCACCAGCGCCACCACCGGGAACATCACGGTGGCATAGGCGGCGCGGCCCGAACCGATGCGGGCGACCAGCATCAGATAGGTGGTGAAGCCGACGACCGAGCCGGCGATCGACAGCCACGCCAGGGCGGCGAGATAGCGGCCGTCGGGCGGGGCGACGATCGGGGTGCCGGTCACCGCGATCAGGGCGAGGAGGACGAGGCTGCCCCAGGTCATGCCCCACGCGTTGGCGGTCAGGGGCGGCACGCCGGCGGCGGAGTTGCGGCGCGACACCATGTTGCCGAGCGAGAAGAACAGCGTGCCGAGGGCGGCGAGCGCCAGCCCCTTCGGGGCGTCGGAACCGTAGGCGCCGCCCTCGATCGCCGGGGCGAACAACACGGTGAGCCCGCCGACACCGAGGGCGGCGGCGAGCAGGGTGCGCGGGGCGATCGGCTCGCGGAAGAAGATCCTCGCGGCGACGGCGTTGTAGAGGGTGGCGAGCGAGAACACCACCGAGACCAGGCCCGAAGGGACGAAGCGGGTGGCGTTGTAGAAGCACACGAAGTTCAGCGAGAACAGGCACAGCCCCTGCAGCAGCACGAAGGCGTGGTCGCGCCGCCGCATCGGCGTCAGCCGACGGGTCGCCGCCAGCACCGGCAGCAGCAATCCGGCGGCGAGGGCGAAGCGATAGAAGATCGAGGTCAGGACCGGCACCGGCCCGAGCTGCAGGGCGATGGCGAACCAGGTGGTGCCCCAGACGAGCACGGTGACGGCGTAGAGAAAGAGGTTCATGGCGGCTTCCGATGGCGGCTTCCGGGGGCGGACGGGGTGGCGCGATCTTGCCGCGCCGGCGGTGCGCCGGCTTGCACGATCTTGCGGGAGAGCGCGGGCCCGCGCCGCGTCGCGCTTGCCGGCCGCCGCGACGCGCCGCACAGTGGGCGGGTCCTCGAACCGCGTCCCTCGTGCCGATGTCCGCCGCCTCTTCCGTCTTCGATCGTCTCTCGGTGTCGCGCGCCCGGCTCGGTGGGCGGCTCGAGGTCGGGCGCGGGCGCGGCGTGGCGCTGTGGAGCAACGTCGTCGACCGCGTCCGCTACGAGAACACCGGCCATCACACCATCAGCCTCTATCTGTCCGGCGGCGAGGAGAGCCGGCGGGTCGACCGCGGCTCGGTCCGCGGCTGGCCGGGGGCGTTGATCGTGATGCCGCGCGGGTCGACCTCGGATTGGGCGATCGGCGGGGCCTTCGACTTCGTCCACCTCTATCTCGACGACGCGCAGCTCAGGCATTTCGCGGTCGCGACGCTCGATCGCGATCCCTCCGGCCTGGCTCTGGCCGAACTCACCTTCGCCACCGATCCGGTGTTGGCCGGCGGCATGCGCCGGCTGGCGCGAAGCTGCCGCCTCGGCGACGTCTTCGCCGCCGAGCAGGAGATCGTCGAGGTCTGTCATGGTCTGCTGACGGCGTCGGTGCACGGCGGGCGTCCGGCGGCGCCGATCCGCGGCGGCCTCTCACCGGCGGTGGCGCGGCGGGTGATCGAGCGCATGCGGGCCTCGCTCGACCGGCCGCCGTCGCTCGACGAGCTGGCGGCGGAGGC
>JAAYVT010000052.1 GCA_012517025.1 Phyllobacteriaceae bacterium
CGCCTTGCGATCGAGGTTGAGCGCGTCGCTGCGGGCGACGATGCGGACGATCTCGTCGTGCGCCTCGGCGAAGGCCGCAGCCTGCGCCAACCCCTGCGTCTCCAGCGCCCGCCGCGCCGCGCGGGTCGCCACTTCGCCGAGGAAATCGACCGCCACGTCGAAGGCTTCCTCGGCGCCCTTGGCGGCCACCCGGTCGGCGAAGGCGTGGGCGGCGCGCGGGTCGAGATCGGGGGCACGCGCGACGATCGCTTCGAGCGCCCGCATCAAGCCGGCGCCGTCGGTGGCGATGAGCGTCATCGCCCGGCGCAGCGAGCCGTCGGCGAGTTCGGCGGCTTCCGCGAAGGCGCGCGGCTCGCCTGCGATCTCCAGCCGGCCGAGGGCTTCGGCGATGGCGTGCGGATGGAGTGGCGCGAGGTCGAGCCGACGACACCGCGAACGGATCGTCGGCAGCAGACGGCCCGGCGAATGGGCGATCACCAGGAACAGCGAGCGCGGCGGCGGTTCCTCGAGAATCTTCAACAAGGCGTTGGCCGAATTGACGTTCATCTCGTCGGCACTGTCGACGATCGCGATCCGCCAACCGCCCTCGCCGGCCGTCGAGCCGAAGAACGACACGGTGCGGCGGATCTCCTCGACCGGCAACTCGGTCTTGAACCGCTTGGCCTTGTCGTCCCACGGCCGACGCAGATGCAGCAGGTCGGCGTGGGCGCCGGCGGCGATGCGGCGCGCCACCGGATGATCGGGCGCCACCGTCAGATCGGCGGCATGGGCGACCTCGGGCGCGCGCGGATCGGGATGGGCGAGGACGAAGCGGGCGAAGCGGAAGGCGAGCGTCGCCTTGCCGATCCCCTTCGGCCCACCGAGGATCCAGGCATGGTGGATGCGGCCGGAGCGATAGGCGTCGAGCAGCACCGCCTCCGCCGCTTCTTGGCCGAACAGATCGGCGCGCTCGCGCGGCAGGGCGACGCCCTCGACCGCGTCGACTTCCGGCACCGGATCGGTGGAGACGGGGGCCCGCGCCATCGGTTCACTCCGCCTCGACGGCGGCCGGCAGGCCGAGTCGATGGCCGACGGTGCGCCAGATCGTCTCGGCGACCTCGGCCGGCGCGGCGGTGGCGTCGATCACCGCGAAACGCCAGGGCTCTTCGGCGGCGATCGCCAGGAACGCTCGCCGGCGACGCTCGTGCACGCCGACGTCTTCCTTCTCGAAGCGATCGGCGTCGCCGCCGCCCCGGCGAGAACCGGCGCGGGCGAGCCCGATCTCGGCCGGGACGTCGAGCAGCAGGGTGAGATCCGGGCGCACCTCGTCGACCGCCACCTCCTCGAGCAGACGCAGCGTCTGCGGCGCGACGCCGCCGTCGCCCTGGTAGACCCGCGAGCTGTCGTAGAATCGATCGGAGAGCACCCAGGCGCCGCGCGCGAGCGCCGGCCGGATGGTGAGGTCGACGTGATCGGCGCGGGCGGCAGCGAAGAGACAGGCCTCGGCGAGCGGCCCGAACACTTCGGCCGCGCCGGTGAGCAACACGTGGCGGATGCATTCCGCCCCCGGCGAACCGCCCGGTTCGCGGGTCACCACGACGTCGAGACCGCGCCCGCGCAATCGCTCGGCGAGATGGGCGATCTGGCTCGACTTGCCGGCCCCCTCCCCGCCCTCGAAGGTGACGAAGCGGCCGCGAGCCGGCGGACCGGACGCCTCGCGCGCCTGCGGCGCAGTCGCCGTCATGGCCGCAGCAACCCGATCAGGAGCTCGCGGGTGCCGTCGACGGCGCGCCGGCCGAGCGTACCCACCGCGACGTCGTCGCCGGCCTCGACCGGATAATCGACCACCGGCTTCTCGTCGTTGGTGACCCACAGCCGGCCGATCGGCTGCCCTTTCTTGATCGGCGCCTTGACCGGCCCGGTGTAGACGATGCGCGCCTTGAGTTTGTCGCGGCTGCCGCGCGGCACCAGGATGTCGATGTCGTTCGCGGAGACCAGCGGCACCGTGGTCGCCGCGCCGCCGAACACCGTCGCCGGACCGATGACCTCGCCGGCCTTGTAGATGCGGACCGTCTCGAAGCTGCGGAAGCCCCACTCGACGAGCTTGCGGGCGTCCTCGTTGCGTTCCTTGTCGTTCGCCGCGCCGGCGATCGCCACCAGCAGGCGCTGACCGTTCTGCACCGCCGAGCCGACCAGCACCGCGCCGCCCTCCTTGGAGGAGCCGACCGCGATGCCGTCGCCGCCGAGGGCCGGATCGACCATCGGATTGCGGTTGAGCTGGCGGATCTTGTTGTAGGTGAATTCGCGTTCGGAATAGATCCGGTAGACGTCGGGATAGTCGCGCACCAAGTGGCGGGCGACCACCAGCAGGTCGTGCGCCGTGCTGCGGTTGTCGGCGTTGGGCAACCCGGACGGGTTGCCGAAGCGGCTGGCGGTCATGCCCCAATCGGCGGCACGCTTGTTCATCAGTTCGGCGAAGCCGCTCTCGCCGCCGGCGATGCCTTCCGCCAGCGCGATCGACCCGTCGTTGGCCGACTGGATCATCACGCCGCGGAACAGGTCGCCGACCTTGGCCGGAACGTTCACCGGCGCGAACATCGTGGTGGTGTGCGACGGCGCGCCGCCGGTGCGCC
>JAAYVT010000616.1 GCA_012517025.1 Phyllobacteriaceae bacterium
AGGACGGAGCCGCGACGGGTGCGGATGCGGCTCGGCTCGGTCGGATCGGCTTGGGTGATCTGGTCGCGGCCGGTGTCGAAGATCTGGTCGAAGCCGAGCACGCCGAGCGCCGACCAGTCGAGCCCGAGCAGGTCGAGGCCCTGGCGGTTGGCGCCGACCAGACACGACCCGTCGAAGGCGAGCAGGCCCTCGTGCGGGCTCATCACCAGATCGGGGTCGGCGTGGAAGTGCATGCGGACGTGGCGGCCGAAACGTTGCTCGAACAGGCGATGCTCGATCTGCTCGACGGCGCGGCGCACCAGCGCCAGCGTGTGGGTCTGCGGCACGCCGGCGTCGTTGGAGAAGTCGAGCACGCCGATCAGCTCGCCCGAGGGGTCGAAGATCGGGACGGCCGAGCAGCCGAGGATCGCCTGCGCCTCGAAGAAGTGTTCGCCGCCGGAGACGGTGATCGGGGAGCCCTCGGCGATGGCGGTGCCGATGGCGTTGGTGCCGATCGCCGCCTCGCTCCACTGCACGCCGGGGCGCAGCGCGACGCGGGAGGCGCGCTCGGCGAAGTCGACGTTGCCGACGGTGGCGAGCACGGTGCCGTGCGGATCGGTGAGGATGGCGATGCCACCGGTCAGGCGGGCGTCCTCGTGCAACAGCTCCAGCTCGCCGCGGGCGGCGCGCAGGAGGATCTCGTTGCGCTCGCGGATCTCGCGCAGCTGCGCGTGCGACAGCGATTCGAAGGCCGGGCGGCGATCCATGTCGAGGCCGTGAGCACCGGAGCGGCGCCACGACCGCAGGATGATCGAGGAGACCGCGTCGCCGGGGTCGATGCCCTCGCGCATGAAACGACGACGCAACGCGATCAGGCGCTCGCGGTCACGAGGCCCGGTCGAAGCTGCACTTCTGCCTCTGCCGAAGGTTGGCGGCGGCATGACTTCCCCCCGACCGACCGACCGTCGTCGCCGTCTCCGGTTCCCCGGAGCAGCGTGCCCACTCGACGATCGCGTCGGTTCTCTTCGATTTCTACGACTATGGTAGCGCGCTCGGCGTCGCCGCCACAGGGGGCAAACGCTGTTCCTTGGTCGAATCCACGTGATCGTTCGCAGACATGGTGTGCGAATTCGGTGGAGAGGGCTGTAGCGGGTGGGTGCACGAGCGGGTTGCGCGCGCCGTCGCGCCGTGGGACCTGTGGCGACGGCCGACCGGACCACCGGCGCCGCGCCGGCGCGACCCGGCCGCAACCTGCGAGGACCGCCATGACCGTGAAGATCGCCGAGAGCCGAGACGACTGGGCCGCCGCCGCCGGTGCTCTCGACCTGCGCAATCGCGCCTTCGTCGACGGCGGCTTCGTCGACGCGATTTCGGGAGAGACCTTCGACTGCGTGAACCCGGCGACCGGGGCGGTGCTGACGCGGGTCGCCGCCTGCGACGCCGCCGACGTCGACGTGGCGGTGGCGGCGGCGCGGCGGGCCTTCGAGGCGGGGGTGTGGTCGCGCGCCCACCCGAGCAAGCGCAAGGCGGTGTTGCTGAAGCTCGCCGCGCTGATCCGCGAGAATCTGCCGGAACTCGCCCTGCTCGAGACCCTCGACACCGGCAAGCCGATCCGCGACACGCTCGCCACCGACATCCCCGGGGCGGCCGCCTACGTGCAATGGTTCGCCGAGGCGATCGACAAGCTCTACGACGAGGTCGCTCCGACCGCGCCCGGCAACCTCGCCCTGGTCCGGCGCGAGCCGCTCGGGGTGGTCGGCGCGGTGGTGCCGTGGAACTTCCCGCTCGACATGGCGGTGTGGAAATGCGCGCCGGCGCTGGCGGTCGGCAATTCGGTGGTGCTGAAGCCGGCCGAGCAGTCGCCCTTGACCGCGCTGCGTTTCGCCGAACTGGCTCATCTGGCGGGCGTGCCGGCCGGGGTGCTGAACGTCCTGCCGGGCTTCGGGCCGACGGCCGGCAAGGCGCTGGGCCTGCACATGGACGTCGACTGTCTCGCCTTCACCGGCTCCACCGAGGTCGGCAAGCTCTTCCAGATCTACTCCGGTCAGTCGAACCTCAAGCAGGTCTGGCTGGAGTGCGGCGGCAAGAGCCCGAACCTCGTCTTCGCCGATTGCGACGATCTCGATCGGGCCGCCGAGATGGCGGCGCTCGGCATCTTCTACAATCAGGGCGAAGTGTGCTCGGCGACGTCGCGGTTGCTGGTCGAACGCTCGATCGCCGACGCCTTCGTGGCCAAACTCGCCGCGCGCGCCGGCGAGGTGAGGCTCGGCGATCCGCTCGATCCGGAGACCACCATGGGGGCGCTGATCGACGAGCGTCACGCCGACCGGGTCGCCGGCTACATCGACGCGGGCAAGGGCACGGCGCGCCTCGTCCGCGGCGGCAACCGCGTCACCCGCGGGGCGAGCGGCGCCTTCGTCGAGCCGACCATCTTCACCGACGTGGCGAGGGACGCGGCGATCCTGCGCGAGGAGATCTTCGGACCGGTGCTGTGCGTCGTTCCGTT
The DNA here is from genome assembly GCA_012517025.1 of Phyllobacteriaceae bacterium. Lineage (GTDB taxonomy): Bacteria > Pseudomonadota > Alphaproteobacteria > Rhizobiales > Ancalomicrobiaceae > Pinisolibacter. Next base: position 2,486 of record JAAYVT010000616.1, read on the forward strand.
CGACACGGAGGAAGAGGCGATCGCGCTCGCCAACGATTCGATCTACGGGCTGGCCGCCTCGGTGTGGACGGCGAACCTGTCGCGGGCGCATCGGGTGGCCGAGCGGCTGAAGGTCGGCACGGTGTCGGTGAACACGGTCGACGCGGTCTCGCCGGCGACCCCGTTCGGCGGCTTCAAACAGTCGGGCTTCGGCCGCGATCTGTCGCTGCACGCCTTCGACAAGTTCACCGGGCTGAAGACCACCTGGATCAAATATTGACGGGTCCGGCGCGACGGCCGGAGCGAAACGGGAGGCGCGGAGCCGTGGGGAGGAGCCTCGGGAGGGTCTCCGCCGCGTCGGTCGCCGTTCTCGCCGCCGTCGTGGCGACGTGGCGGAGCGCGGCGGCGGAGGCGGATTGGACGCAGCGGCCGACGCGGATCGACCGCGCCGCGGAGGATCGCGAGCGGCTGCCGTCGCGCGTCGCGGTCGACGCGGCGGAGGCG
>JAAYVT010000617.1 GCA_012517025.1 Phyllobacteriaceae bacterium
ACCGGGAAGGCGCCGATCGCCACGGCGCGGCGGCGGGTGCCGTCGAAGCGGGCGGCGTCGGGCCAGCGGGCGCCCTCGGCGAGATCGCGCTCGCGGGCGGGATCGAAGCTGCCGGGGGTCGCCAAACGCTCGCCGATCCAGGCGGCGACCGGCACCGAGACGGCGTTGCCGACCAGCGACCAGCGCAGCCGCTCGAGCCCGGCCTCGCCGGCGGCGCGGGTCCAGTCCTCGGGGAAGCCCTGCAGCCGTTCGGCATCGGCGAGCGCCGGAGTGACGATCGCCGCGTCCGGCATCAGGATCGCCGGCGGCGACGGGATGCCGACCGACGAGCCGTTCTTCAGGGTCGGCACGCAGTCCGGCCCCCAGCCGAGGCCGCGAACGCCTTCGGTCCAGTAGAAGCCGTGGGCGTGGGTGTCGAGGGCGGTCGTAGGGGTCGGGGGCTCGGCCTCGTCGACGAGGAGGACGTCGGCGGGGTCGATCGTCCGGCTCGCCACCAGGAAGACGCGGCGGCGGCGTTGCGGCAGGAAGGCGAGCGTGTCGACGGTGCGATAGGCCCAGCGATAGCCGCGTGCCTCGAAGGCGTCGGTCAGGCGCGCCATCGCCGATCCGCCGTCGAGGCGTAGCATGAAGGAGACGTTCTCGAGCAGGACGTGGGCGGGGTGGGCGACGTCCATCAGGCGGAAGACGTGATCGACGAGGCTCGACTTGGCGCCGGCGAGGCCGAGGGTGCGGCCGGCCTGGGAGAGGTCCTGACAGGGGAAGCCGGCGGTCATCAGGTCGTGGGCGGGCAGGCTCGTCACCTCGCGGACGTCGGGCAGGACGTCGCGGCCGGGGAAGCGATCGGCGAGGACGAGGGCGGCGGGCCGCCACACTTCGCAGAAGATCTCGGCCTCGTGACCGGCGCGCGCCAGCCCGCTCTCGAGCCCACCGATGCCGGCGAACAGTCCCGCGACGCGCATGTGCCTCCCCCGGCCGGGCTTTCCCCCGAATCGGGTTCATCCTCGAGCGCCGAGGAGAAGGCGTCAAGGCGGGCGCGATGGGTGCGTCGGCGTCTCAGCCCTCGGCGCGGCGCTCGCCGAGCGGCGGCAACGGCGGGGCGTGGCGGAAGGCGAAGCGCGAATAGCCGAACCAGGAGACGAACATCGCCACGCCGGTGCCGACCACCGCGGCGAACGGCGGCAGCAGATCGTCCCAACCGGCGAAGAGTCCGGCGAGGGTATAGAGGGTGGCGGCGTAGATCGAATAGTTCACCAGCGCCGCGCTCAGCGCCACGGTGACGTAGCGCACGCCCTCCGCCGCGATGCCGCGGGCGTCGGTGACCTTGTCGTGCACCTCGAAGGTCCAGCGGCGATTGATCAGCCAGGTCGAGAACATCGCGATCGCGATCGCGAAGACGCGGGCGACGTAGGGGTTCACGTCGAAGCCGACGGTGAGCAGGGTGAGGGTGCCGACGTCGATCGCGAAGCCGATGCCGCCGGTGGTGGCGAACTTCAGGATCCGCTGGACACGGGCGCGCAGGGCCGGAGAGAGGAAGTCGAGCGAGAGGGTCATGATCATCGAATCGCGGGCGATTGCGGCGGACTTCGGGCGAAGCGGCGGACGACGCGCACCACGCCGACCGCACGCGCAGGATTCCCGTTGACCGGGCGGGCGGGTTCGGACAACACATCGCAGATGGACCGTCCCCGCAAGCCCCCGAAGACACCCGGCCGCCCCGCCGCGCCCACTCGGCGCGATCGCCCCCCCGTCCGCGAGGCCGAGGCGAAGCGACCGCCGCGCCGTGCCGAGACGCCGGCGAAGCCGATTGCCGCCGATACGCCCGAGCCGCCGCGCCCGCCGATCGATCCCGCCGCGTTCTCCGGCGCCCGCCCGAGCGGCGACGCGCTCGCGGCCGAGATGCTCTCGACCGACGGCTGGGCCGACTACGCGCTGCTCGACAGCGGTTTCGGCCGCAAGCTCGAGCGCTACGGCCACATCCGCATCGTCCGCCCCGAGGAACAGGCGCTGTGGGCGCCGCGCCTTCCCGAAACCGACTGGGCGGGCGCCGACGCCGTCTTCACCGGCGACGTCGAGG
>JAAYVT010000618.1 GCA_012517025.1 Phyllobacteriaceae bacterium
ACGATGGATCCGTTCGAGCTGCTCGACGACGTCGAGAACTCGCTGGCGCTCGACACCACCCCGAAATCGTGGCCGATCGGGCGCGGCAAGGCCTTCGCCGGCACCTACGATCTCGACCAGAACACCATTCGCCTCAAGGACGCCGAGGAGCCGATCCCGGTCTCCGGTCCCGCCGATCCGCGCATCGAGGCGCTGCTGCCGCCGCACGACTTCGCCCAGTTCAAGGACGAGGTGGAGCTGGCGCAGGGGGCCTCGAAGCCGTTCGTCGAGCAGTCGTTCCTCGAGGGACACATGACGCCGGTCTATTTCGGTTCGGCGCTGCGCGACATGGGCGTGCAGGATCTGATCGACGCGCTCGGCAAGTTCGCGCCGAGCCCGCGCGAGCAGCGGGCGGCGGGCCGGGTGGTGGAGGCGCACGAGCCGAAGATGACCGGCTTCGTCTTCAAGATCCAGGCGAACATGGATCCGAACCATCGCGATCGCATCGCCTTCATGCGGGTGTGTTCGGGCGAACTGAAGCGCGGCATGCGGGCGAAGCTGGTGCGCACCGGCAAGACCATCGGGCTGACGGCGCCGCAGTTCTTCTTCGCCCAGGATCGCTCGATCGCCGACGAGGCCTTCGCCGGCGACATCGTCGGCATCCCCAACCACGGCACGCTCAGGATCGGCGACACGCTGACCGAGGGCGAGGATCTGGTGTTCCGCGGCGTGCCGTCGTTCGCGCCGGAGATCCTGCGACGGGTGCGCGTCGGCGACGCGATGAAGGCGAAGAAGCTCAAGGAAGCGTTGCAGCAGATGGCCGAGGAGGGCGTCGTGCAGGTGTTCCAGCCGCGCGACGGTTCGCAGCCGATCGTCGGCGTCGTCGGCAACCTGCAGCTCGACGTCCTGAAGGAGCGGCTCGCCGCCGAATACGGGCTCGAGATCTCGTTCGAGACGACCCGTTTCTCGGTGGCGCGCTGGGTGACCTCCACCGAGCCGGGCAAAATCGACGAGTTTTCCCGCCGCGACACCTCGGCCAACTGCACCGATCTCGACGGTGATCCGGTGCATCTCGCCACTTCGACCTTCGCTCTCAAATATGAGGAAGATCGTTGGGACATGCTGAAATTCACCGACGTCAAGGACTACCAGAAGGGGTGAACCCCACCTTTCCCCGCCTTCTTCGTGCCGAAGTCCTCACACAGAGTTCATTGGAGCGGAGCGGGGGCTCGTGCAATTTCACGGCGTCACTGGGACGTCGGGCACGAGTGCCCCGGAACGTCGACGGAGAGGGGAAATTCATGAAGATTCTGCATTCGCTCGCGGTGATCGGTGTCGTGGCCACCACTGGTGTCGGCGTCGCCTATGCCGCCGGGGCGCTTCAGGAGCGTCAGACCATCCTCAAGGGGTTCGGCGACGAGACCCGTCCGGTCGTCCACATGCTGAAGGGCCAGGAGCCCTTCGATCTCGCCAAGGTCAAGGCGGCGCTCGCCACCTACGCGGCCGGCGCGGAGAAGCTGCCGGGGCTGTTCCCCGACAACTCCAAGACCGGCAAGACCGAGGCCTCTCCCAAGATCTGGGACGAGAAGGCCAAGTTCGAGGGCTTGTTCGCCAAGCTGAAGAGCGAGTCGGAGGCCGCGTCGGCGGCGATCACCGATCAGGCGTCGCTCAAGGCGAACTTCCCGAAGGTGCTCGGCACCTGCAAGGCCTGCCACGACGACTTCCGCATCGAGAAGTGAGGCCGCGATGACCGACGCCGTCGCCGTCGTCGCCGACGAGAGCCGTGTGCTCGCCTGGGACGGGCCGACCCGCCTGTTCAAATGGGCCCTGGTCGCCACCGTCGCCTGGGCGTGGATCACCGACGAGATGGCCTGGACCTCCTGGCACGTGTGGAACGGCTACACCGTCCTGGTGCTGGTGGTGTTCCGGCTGCTGTGGGGGCTCTTCGGCGGGTCGACGGCGCGGTTCGCCACTTTCCTTCGCGGTCCGGTGGCGACGATCCGCTACGGGCTCGCGCTGCTGCGCGGGCGCGAGGGGCACTTCCTCGGCCACAATCCGCTCGGTGGGTGGATGGTGGTGATGCTGATCGGCCTGGCGGCGGTGATGGGACTTTCGGGTCTCTTCAACGCCGACTGGCCCGACCGGATGATCATCGAGGGGCCGCTGTCGGCGAAACTCGGCGATGCCGCCGTCCACCTCGCCCACCGCATCCATTCGCTCGGCTTCAAACTGTTGGAGTTGGCGGTGTTGCTGCACGTGGTGGCGGTGGGCTTCCATTCGCTGATCAAGAAGGACCGACTGGTGCCGGCGATGGTCACGGGATGGAAGCCGGAGGGCGTCTACACCGATCGGGCTCCGGCGACGCCGGGTTCGTTGGGGGTCGCGCTCGCCTGTCTGGTGGCGGCGGTGGTGATCGTGTGGGGCGGCATCGCGCTGGCGCGGTGAGCGGTCCCGAGTGATCTCATCCGATCCGTCGCAATCGAAAACGGGGGCCGTCGGCCCCCGTCTTCATGTCCGGTGTCGGTCGTCGGGCCTCACGCCGGGTGGGCGGCGAGGAACTCCTCGACCTCGGCGCGGGTCGGCACGCCGTCGCGACCGCCGAAGCGCGAGCACTTGATCGCCGCCA